>NZ_CP101416.1:4452500-4729581 GCF_027942295.1 Pseudanabaena sp. Chao 1811 | reverse complement strand
CCCTTGTATTTTTTGCAGCAATTAAGCTACCTCTAAGTCTTGGCACAATTGTGGTTGCCCATATTGTCTTTTGTCTAGCCTATGTGGCGGTTGTGGTCTCTAGCCGACTTGCGAGTATTGATCCTAAACTCGAAGAAGCTGCTCTCGATCTTGGGGCGACCCCTGTTCAAGCCTTTTTGCGTGTGCTTTTGCCACAGCTTTTACCAGGCATACTCTCAGGATGCTTATTAGCATTTATTCTGAGTATGGACGATTTTGTGATTGCTTACTTTACCGCAGGTGTTGGCTCAACCACATTACCTATAGCAATTTTTTCGTCACTACGCAGTGGTGGTGGGGTTACTCCCGAATTAAATGCTCTTAGCGTTTTGCTCATCCTAGCCTCAGGATCTATTGCGGCAATTGCCGAAGCTGTTAGAAGTTGGGGAACCCATGATTAGAACATTAAACAATCACCTTATATACCCATGATTGTTAGCAAAAATTTATTGGGTTTACCCGCATCCGTTGAGAACGTGTGGTATATTACATCTGGCAAAGCTAATCAAAGCTAAAGAATGACTCCCCATGAGTGAGAAGCCTTTAAAGCTGCGAATCTCAATTCCACCCGTTGAGGGAATCGAGGACATTCCCATCGCGGCAGTCGAAGTACTCGCTACAAAAATGGGGTTTAGTCCTAATGCTGTGCAAGACATCGTACAAGCTCTTACGGAAGCTTTAGTGAATGCGGTTCTTTACAGTACATCAGACCTTGACGTGGAGGTTGTTGTTTTCGCAGCCAATACTAGCCTAATCTTAGAAGTCCATGATCGTGGCTCTGGCTTTGATGTTGACAGTGTTCCACCACCTGATTTTGATTTGATATCCGAGATTGGTGTCAAAAATGGCGGTTTTGGTATACATATGATCAAAGCATTAGTTGATAAAGTAGAGATCGAATCTACTGATCAAGGTACAACAGTCCGTATGAGTAAGTTTTTGTCTATCCCCAAACCCATTCTCCAACCATGACTCATTCCTCATTTTACAAGATGAACTCAAGATCGTTGAACAAATTGATGGCGATCAAGTTATTCTCAAACTGAATGGTGCTTTGAGCGTAACCACAGTTCCATACTTTCGACAAGCAGTGCAGCCATTTATTGATCAGAAATTAGTGGCGATCGTATTAGACTTTGAAGGTGTAACTAAGATTGTCAGTAGGGGAGTAGGCGCTGCGATCGATATGGCGGTACAAGCCAAGAAACAAGGTGGCAAGTTACGTTTAGAGAATGTTGGTAAGTATGGTCGTTCTCTCTACATTCAAGGTGTACATCTTGTTGCTGAAGTACCCGAATTAGAAGGTTTTGAACCATAAGTCTCATAACAATCAGCGCTTAGGTATAGTTGCTATCTCTGGGCGCTAATTTTTTGCATTTTTGAAATAATTACAGCGCTATGCGCTTTCTTAAAACCTAGAAAGACATGTAAAAAGCTTATTTGGCAAGGTTTTTACATGTCTTTCTGGACTAAATTCAACATAAATGGGCTGTCATAAAAATGAAAATCGTTAGCCGTAAATCGTTAGGAGTACAACCTGTTTTCGATATTGGCTTAGAACGCGATCATAATTTTTTACTTGATAATGGCTATATAGCTTCCAATTGCTTTAATAAGTCCCATAGTGTTGCCTATGGCTATGTAACTTACCAAACTGCATACCTTAAGGCGAACTATCCCGTTGAATATATGGCAGCTTTGTTGTCTTCGGTCAGTGGCGACCAAGACAAGGTACAGCGCTATATTGCCAACTGTCGCAGTATGGGGATTCAGGTATTGCCCCCCGATGTGAATAGTTCAGGTGAAGACTTTACGCCAAGGGGACAGCAAATTTTATTTGGCTTGGCGGCAATTAAAAACCTTGGGGCAGGCCCGATCGCTGCAATTCTACAAGCTAGACAGCAGGATGGAGCCTTTACCTCGCTAGCTGATTTATGTAGCCGCCTTGATTCGCGATCGCTCAATAAGAAAGCTTTAGAAGCATTGATCCAAACTGGGGCGTTAGATTTGCTAGAGCCAAATCGTCATCAGTTGATGAATGATCTTGATATCACGATGGAATGGGCTTCACGCCGCGCCAAAGAGCTAGCATCAGGTCAGGGCAATCTGTTTGATTTCTTTGGCGAAAGTAGTAATACTAAGACCTTCGACACTGCTCCTACAACCAATCGCGTTCAGGACTATTCCTCTCAGGAAAAGTTACGGATGGAAAAGGAATTACTCGGTTTCTATATTTCTGATCATCCCCTCAGTGTAGTCAGTCGTTCGGCGAGGGTAATGGCTCCGATTAATCTCTGTGATATTCCTGATTCCTCAGAAACTAAAACCGTTACAGCGATCGCATTGATTCTTGATATCAAAGCCGTAACTACCAAAAAAGGCGATCAGATGGCAATTTTGCAACTCGAAGATCTCACAGGTAGTACTGAAGCTGTCGTGTTCCCCAAGACCTTTGATAAGGTCAAGCATCTCTTGGAAAAGGATAAACGGGTGATGGTGTGGGGCAAGATTGATCGTCGCGATGAACAAACGCAATTAATTATTGACAATATGCAGCCGATTGAGTCAGTAAGAATGGTGCGGGTTGAGCTAACTCGCGAACAGGCTAGCGATCGCCAAGTTTTGCAACAGCTAAAAACCGCCTTAAATCCTAATCCTAGCTATAGCAACTCTAACCAAGGCAATTCTAACTATGGCAGAAATGAGCCTGATACTTCTGCCAAAATTCCTGTAATTGCAGCGATCGAATATATGCCAAAGTTAGTGCGCCTAGGCAATCAATTCTGGGTTGAAGATGAAGAAACTGCCGTTAAAGCTTTACAGCAAGCAGGATTTAAAGCTAGTTACGATGCACTAGTTACTAAGTAACGTTATTTCGGATTAAGCTGGCAAATTTTCAAAGCCCAAAAGCAAAAGCCTTGCTACGCAAGGCTTTTGCTTTTGGGCTTTGAGAGAGGGTTTGTGTAACAAACCCTCTCTCAAAGCCAGTTTCAAATCATCCCGAACTCATGTTAAGTAAATTTAAAAAGAGAGGTTCGCCTCTTTTTAAATTCCTAATTGTCGTCTGGCTTCAAATAAGCCGAGGGCAGCACTCACGGAGAGATTGAGACTGCGGACGTTGGGATTTTCCATAGGGATATAAACCGCAGGATTATTGGCAAGGACTTCTTGAGGTAAGCCACTGGATTCACTGCCAAATAATAGCCAATCACCATCTTGATATTGAAATTCTCGAAAATGTTTTGCTCCACGCGCACTAAAGCAAATCCACCTTCCCCCTTTGGATGCTTCGCGTAGGGATTCGATATTGGGATGTACAGTCACGTTTACATAGTCCCAATAGTCTATGCCTGCTCGCTTTAGTTGGCGATCGCTAATTTCAAAGCCTAGAGGCTCAACCAAGTGCAAATGGGTATTTGTGGCGGCACAGGTGCGAGCGATATTGCCAGTATTGGGCGGAATTTCGGGATAGATGAGAGCGACTTGCAGCATTGACGATTCAGGAAATTTAAAGACTGTGGTTGTAGCACAGTCTTTAAATATAGCAGTCCTAAATCATTTGTAGATTTTTTAGTTTGTAGAAGTGCACCCCTTTGGGGTGCGCTTCTACTTAGACTGTTTGACTAACGCTTTGTCCGTTCTTCGATGTCTTCTAGGGTTTGTAAAACTAGTCGCTTGGCCTGTAGTTGCCATCCCCACTTTTGCAAGGCGATCGCGGCAACAGTGCCGATCCCCGTAGCGATAAAATCTAGGGGCTGTTCCATTGATATACCTAATAGCAGTCCTAGCCCTGCGATCCCCCAGAAAGGTAGAGAAATAGTCTGACGATTTTTTTCGACTACTTGGCTAATGTCATCGGTGGGCATTGCGGCAATTAGTTCCGCTTTAGCTTGCTTTTGTTCAGCAACATTCAGAGATAAGCTGACTTTTTGGCGCAGTTTTTCGATCTTGCGAGCGGTGGTGCTGTACTGAACTAATTCATCTTCCGCCAGCATAATTAGGCGTTCGAGCTTGGACATAGGTTGCTGAAAAGTTAAGTTTGTTTAAGATTAGCCTTCATAGTAGCTGTCATAGAGGTTCAGATATATCCCTCCTATAGTAGTTTTTCAATCTATAGCAATAAATGAAGGCGGCGCGAAGCGCCGCCTTCATTTATTGCTATAAAATCCAGAACTTAGATATGCTGAAAAGCGCCGCATCTCAGTTCTGGGTTAACGAAACACTCAATGATAGAGTTTTTCAAAAAAATATTTGACAAAGACCATTATTGTTGGCTACTATATAAATCCTGAAGTCAGGGCGAATGGCGGAATTGGTAGACGCATCAGACTCAAAATCTGACGACAGCGATGTCATGAGAGTTCGATTCTCTCTTTGCCCATAAGAACAAGAAAAGGTTTTCACAAAGTGAAAACCTTTTCTTGTTTATAGAGCAAGTTTTTGTAAAACTGAACTTGTAGAAACGATGTGGCGATCTAAGCCAAGTACTTTCGGATCAATGCCGATCGCTAAGCCAATTAATTGAGGTAGGTGCAAAATTGGGATACCCAATTTTTGACCAATTACCTTCTCAACTTCAGGTTGGCGGGAATCGAGATTTAAGTGACAAAGAGGACATGGGGTAACAATACAATCTGCACCTGCGGCGATCGCGTCAGTGAGATGTCTTCCTGCCATTGAGAAAGATTCCTTTGGGGCATAGCTGGAAATCGGCCAACCGCAGCACTGTACGCGACCATCGTAATAAATAGGAGTTGCACCAACTGTACGAAAAATGTTTTCTAGGGATTCTGGCTTAAAGGGATCGTCAAAGCGCGTAACGGTTTGCGATCGCAATAGATAACAACCATAAAAGGCAGCACATTTCAGATTGGCAAGCGATCGCGTGACTTTAGCCGCTATATTTTCCAAGCCATAGTCACGAATGAGAATCCAGAGTAAATGCAAAACTTCCGTCGAGCCTTGGAAATGATGACCTTGGGTATTCAGTAAGGCATTAACTTCATCCTTGCGACTGGAGTCAGAGCTTTTGAGCTTGTCATTGACACGACCAAGTACACCCTGACAGGTGCTACATTGCGTCATCACATTAAGATTCAATTCTTCGGCGAGAGAAATATTTCGCGCATTGACAACATCTTCCATTAGCTCATCGGTTTCCTTAAAGGTTCCCGAACCGCAACAGGTTGCCTTAGTTAATTCCACCAATTCAATACCTAAGGCTTGAGCGATCGCTGTTGTCGATGCATGGAGTTCTTTGCAAGCACCCTTAGCAACACAACCAGAATAGTAGGCGTATTTCAATGCTTTCGTCTCTGTCATTACTCTTTAAAAAATGATATTTCCTAGCCTTAAAAAGGATTATCTTTAAAGCTACATATAACAAAGCTAAAAATGGCATTCTATTTTTAGCTTTTAAAAACCTTACTGAGATCTGTTTTTTATTCACAAACGTGCGTCAGCATTTTTGTGAATTGGTATTAAATATTCAGCAATTGCCACTGAATTATAACAACATTCCCAATATTTCTTGGAAATCAAAGCTTGCCTAGAATGAAAGTCTTTGAAATAACTGATCAACAGCAAAACTAAACCCATTAATAACATCTTCTCCATCCAGAAAATCACCACGTTTAAGTAGGCGATCGGGTTCTTGGGCAGAACGATAAACTAAGACATAGTGTTGGATAGGATTAATTACCCAAACTAACTTTGTACCATTTTCAAAATATTCCACAAGTTTGGTACTAATTTCTTCGACCGTATTTCCAGGGGATAGGATTTTCACGGCTAGATCAGGTGCACCTTCTAAAAAGCCAATGGGCAGATCTGCAATCCCTTGGAATCTCTCTTTTGCAAAAAAAGAAATATCAGGGGAGCGTTTATTACCATTTTTCATCTTGAAGGCGGTGCTAGAGTCAAATAACACCCCCAGCTTTTGCGGTGACACAATTGCAAACAAAGCGGAACTCAAAACAATGGAAATATAGCCATGTAAAGCACCTGAGTTGCCCATGACAACTAGTTCTCCATTTACAATTTCATAACGACATTCATCATCGGGAAGAGCCATGAATGCCCGATCTGTCCAGACTTTTGCGTTTGGTGTTATGAGATCTTCTGTAACTGAAGCAGACATATTTTTTGCTCCTTTGCGCTGTTTATTCTGGTTGGGCAGAGCATTACATGACTTTAGCGACTTTTCAAGGATTTGAGAAGTCCACCACAGGCATCGAAGAGGAGATCGATGACATAATTAAAGCCATCTGCACCACCATAATAGGGATCTGGCACTTCTTTGTCATTGTGGGTTTGGCAATAGTCACACATCATTTTCACCTTGTCCTTGAATTTCCCCTGTGGATCGAGGGCAAGGATATTGTGATAGTTGTCTCTGTCCATTGCCAAGATTAGGTCAAATTCCCGTAAGTCCATCGCTTCAAATTGTCTAGCGGAACCAACAAAATTTAAACCTCGTTCTTTGGCGGCAGCTCGCATTCGGCGATCAGGTGGTGCGCCTACATGCCAACCACCTGTACCTGCGGAATCACAAATAAAGCGATCGCTTAGTCCTTCCTGCTCAATCAGATGATTCATGATATTTTCCGCAGCAGGCGATCGGCAAATATTTCCGAGACAAACAAATAACAGTTTCTTAGTCATATTGATCAACATCAAAATAAATAGCTAAAAGTGCTGCTATGCAGCACTTTTAGAAGTTAAGCACAGAGTGCTAAAATTTGCTCGACAACCTTGGGTGTGACATCTTGATGTTCACCTAAAGCCACAAAGCCACGCTTCTCGAAGCGATCGGTGATTAAGGGAATGACATCTAAGCCCACACCATAATCTGAAAGCTTGGTGTGAACGCCGACGGATTCAAAAAAGTCACGAGTTTTTTGGATTGCCTGATCAATTCTCACGTCTTCATCACCATCGACCAGACCCCAAACGCGCTCAGCATATTGCAGTAGTTTTTCACGCTTGCGATCGCGCTTAATCGTTAGCATATTCGGTAAAACAATCGCCAAGGTTTGGGCATGATCCAGTCCATGCAGAGCTGTGAGTTCATGACCAATCATATGTGTTGCCCAATCTTGAGGGACACCGACACCAATCAGACCATTCAGAGCCATAGTGGCGCACCACATCACGTTAGCTCTGGACTCATAATCACGGAGATCTAACAAGGTTTTGGGACCTTCCTCGATCAAGGTTTGTAGAATTGATTCTGCCATCCTATCTTGGAGTGGGGCATTAACGGGATAGGTCAAATACTGTTCCATTACATGGGTAAAAGCATCAACAATGCCATTACTTACCTGTCTTGGAGGCAGCGAGAAAGTGGTTTCAGGATCTAGTACCGAGAATTTAGGAAATACAAGGGGACTAGAGAAAAATAGTTTTTCTTGGGTTTCCCACTTAGTTACTACAGAACTAGTATTCATTTCTGAGCCTGTTGCTGGCAGGGTCAAAACTGCACCAAATGGGATCGCCGCCTTGATGGGGGCATGTTTTGCCAAAATGTCCCAAGGATCGCCATCAAAGGGAACTGCTGCGGCAATAAATTTTGTCCCATCAACGACTGAACCACCACCAACAGCTAGTAAAAAATTAACTCCTTCAGCACGAATCAACTCAACTGCCTTGAGTAATGTTTCCAGATGTGGATTGGCTTCAATCCCGCCGAATTCTAGAAAGGTTCGTCCTGTTAGGGCAGCTTTTACTTGCTCATAAACTCCATTGGTTTTGATACTGCCACCACCATAGGTGACAAGGATTTTGGCATCAACAGGAATTTCTGCTGCAATATTCGCGATTTGACCTTTGCCAAATAGAATTTTGACTGGATTATAAAAAGCAAAATTTTCCATGACTAACTCAAAAAACATTACAGTTGGTGCTTAGCACCAACTGTAATATAGCTAAAATGCCAAATCGTCTGATCGCGAACCAGAATAAATCATGCCTTTGCTGAAATTAATACTCAGCGGTTCACCATCACGAATAAAGCCTGTGGCATTTTTGACCCCAACTAGGATAGGGATACCTAATCTTCTGCCAATGACCACTGCATGGGAATCAAGGTTGGCATCTTCAGTAATGACTGCTGCTGCTTTACGAATTACATCAATAAAGTCAGCATCAGTACGATCAATTACAAGGATTTCCCCTTCGTTAAAGTCACGTACATCGAGATGATGGAAAGCAACCCTAGCACGACCATGAACCATGCCAGAGCCAATGCTTAAGCCTTTGCCCACTACCGATGATACAAATTCAACCTTAATTAAGTCCGTTGAACCAGCCACATCCTGTAACGTACCTGCGGACATAACTACTAAATCACCTGCGGAAAGTAACTTCATTTCTTGAGCAAGGTTGAGAGCCGCTTCAAAGTTTTGTCGGGCGGATGGCAAGGAAACTAGGACTAAGGGCTGCACCCCCCAAACCATTTGCAAGCGTCGAGCGACTTGGACATTGGGCGTAACTGCCAAAATGGGAATCGGGGGACGGAATTTGCTAACGTTGCGGGCTGTCGAACCTGTTTTTGTTAAAGTCACGATCGCGGCGGCATTTAGCTGCATGGCGATACTACCAACCGCTTGACTGATCGCATTAGGTACGGCGCGACCCATACTCTCAAGGGGTTGCATTTGGAGATCCTGTTCTCTTTCGATGCGAACGGCAATTCTTGCCATCGTTTCTACTGCCAAGATCGGATATTTACCGACCGCAGTTTCGTTAGAAAGCATGACAGCATCGGTTCCATCGATGATCGCGTTGGCTACGTCGGAAATTTCGGCACGGGTCGCACGGGGATTGTTCACCATGCTATCGAGCATTTGGGTAGCCGTAATGACGGGAATACCCAAACGATTAGCGGTTTTAATTAATTGCTTTTGGGCGATCGGTACATCTTCAGCAGGGATTTCTACACCCAAATCACCCCGCGCCACCATTACGCCATCACATACCGAGAGAATCGCTTCCATATTGGCGATCGCTTCATGCTTCTCGATTTTGGCAACGACGCTAGCCTTACGCCCCGAGGCAGCAATTAAATCTTTAACTTCAAGTACATCTTCAGGTGTGCAAACAAAACTCAATGCTACCCAATCCACACCTTCCGACAGACCAAAGCGCAAATCTTCGCGATCCTTATCTGTCATAGCACTGACAGATAAGTGGACATTTGGAAAATTGACACCTTTGTTATTCGATAGTGTGCCACCAATAACCACACGACAATAAAGATCGCCTAATTCTGCATTAACAGCTTCGACGACCATTTCTACCTTGCCATCATCGAGCATGATGACCGCACCAACAGGTACTTCTTCAGCAAGGGTTTCATAAGTAATGCAGCTAATTTCCGAGGTTCCTGGAACTTGGCGGCTAGTTAGGGTAAATTTATCGCCTTTGTTTAAAGTAATGGGCCCATCTTTAAATACCCCAAGGCGAATTTTGGGACCCTGTAAGTCTTGTAGAATACCGACGGGTTGATTTAGTTCGCTAGATACTTGGCGAATATTGCAGATGCTGCGATGGTGATCTGCATGGGTTCCGTGGGAAAAGTTTAAACGAAATGTAGTTGCGCCTGCTTCAATAAGCTGGCGAATCATATCAGGGCTACTGGTTGCGGGACCAATAGTAGCGACAATTTTGGTGCGGCGAAATGTTTCTCTAACGGTCATGGATAGTAAGCTAACGGCGGGATCTCAAACATACCAGAATGTCATGACAAAAACTAAATTTTGGGTTTTGTCGCATCATATAGCAGTGAAAGTTTTGCTTAGGAGATAAAACCCAAATAAACAAAGACGGCGCGAAGCGCCGTCTTTGTTTATTTGGGTTTTGATTTGCCCTAGCTATCTCTTTCATTGCTATAGGTGCAACAAAACCCAAAATTAGTACTGAGATCACATCCCAGAATTGTGTCAAAATATTAAGTGTGAGAGTAATATTTGACCCAACCCAGATTTCCCGTCCTACTGCGATCGCCCTCGGTAACTTTGATGGCGTGCATATAGGGCATCGCCATGTGATTGAGCCGATTTTGCCATCTGCTTTGAGCAATCACGATCAACATTTAACGAGTACCGTTGTTTCGTTTTCGCCTCATCCTCAAGAATTTTTTAGTAAACAACCGCGATCGCTACTTGCCCCCTTTGACGAAAAAGTTGCCCTACTTGAATCCCTTGGGGTGGAGCAGCTAGTTTTGCTGGCATTTGATGCGGATCTTGCCAAACTAACGGCTGCGGAATTTATGCAGCAAATTTTGATTGATTCTTTGCAGGTGGAATTAATCAGCGTTGGCTTTGATTTTCATTTTGGGCAGAAACGTCAGGGTAATATTACTGACTTAAAAAGTATTTGGGGCGATCGCCTCACGGTAATTCCAGAGCAGACGATGCTCCTCAAAGATCCAACTCCGATCAGAATTAGTAGCTCAAATATTCGTGCGGCTCTAGCTAAGGGTGATGTTGATCTTGCCAATGCGTTGCTAGGTCGTCCTTATAATCTGGTGGGCAAAGTCATTCAAGGCAAGCAGTTAGGACGCACCATCGGCTTCCCGACCGCAAATCTCGATCTCCCTGCTCAAAAATGTTTGCCCCGCGATGGTGTTTATGCTGTACAGGTAAGTATTAGCTCTAGCCCTAAACCCCTATTCGGCGTGATGAATATTGGCTTAAGACCAACAGTTAATGGTGATCGGCGATCGGTTGAGGTGCATTTATTCGATTGGCAAGGTGATCTATATGATCAAGAGTTAAATGTAGATCTTGTTAAGTTTATTCGACCTGAACATAAATTCTCGTCACTTGAAGCCCTCAAAGACCAGATTCAAGCTGATTGTCAGACTGCCTTAAGTCATTTTGCAGTTTTGGCTTAACCCATTCTCCACAACAAAGCAGAGGATTATTAGGTTACCTAATTACGATTGTATCTATAACTGATTTCAAGTGCATTGCAAAAGCTATTAAGGCTATTCAGTAAAGCATTATAGTAAGGGTAAGCATCTTCTCGTTCTTCTTGGAGACGAGCATACAAGGTTAGTTCTGGCTCTGATGCTAAGTAATATTTTGGAATATCTAAACCTGCTTCGGTTAAGCGTGTTGAGGCGATCGCAACTAGTAAAGCCCCAGTTGTATTGGAATTACCACTATGAAGATCACTTAATCCAGGTAATATTATTTCGGCTCCTGGCAAATCATTGAGACTCATTATGGCTCCTGCCCTTCAAATCGTTCGATGAAGTTTTCGACTCTGCTTCTAAGTACGTCAGGGTTAAGAGAAGGGAAGCGAATTATTTCGGGTGCGATCGCCTCAAAGCAATCGCGCAGCGTACTCAGAGAGAATAATTTCTGAGCGTACATAGCTTCAACATCCTTAATATCACGATCAAATCCTCTGGATAGTTTAGAAAGAGCTTGGGCTGTAAAATCATAGTGATAAAACGAAATCTGCCCCCGTTTACCAATGAATACGCTTCTGTCACGCCATCTTGGAAGAGGTGGCAAGAAGTCCTGTGGAGAGGCAAGTTCAATATTTATGTTTAATTCTTGTTTGAGCTTGGCGATCGCTTGGAAAATTCCTGATGGTTCTGGATCTAGACGAATATCTATATCGACAGTAGAACTACGCCAACCAATGAGTAAAGCACTCGCACCGCCTGTAAAGTAGATACATCCTGAACTACGAGCTTCTTTGCCTAATGCTTCCATAAGTTGTTCGATTTTCTGAGAATCGACATTTGAACGCATAATTTGCCGTTAATACTGGCTAACTTTTTTAATTTAGCAGATTGCTTGGCTCAGGTGTTCTTCTTAACAAATAGCGATCGCTAGTAACTGTAGTAACGAATGCGCGATCAATTAACCAACAAAGCGATCACACTCCAAGAAACAAACTTTCGCATAAAGTTTCCCATCACCCGCCGTAGATAATCTTTGCATCATAACCGATCAACTCTCGGCGGTCGGTGTGTATGGGCGTTGTTAGCTTGTGTCTGCTGTCTGTGAGTAAGATTGCTTAGATATTGAAAACCCGATATCTAGATTCTGCTCAAGCTTATAGGTCGGATTGAGGTACGGGTGCTGTTGGCGAAATATTACTTCACTCCTGAAACGCTGATTCTTGCGTTGTCAGTTTACAAAGCGCTATCTAATTGCGGTCAAGGAGCAACTGTATTTCAAGACTTTCAGAGGTGTTAAGAAGCATTTTGCCAACAGCATCAGGTATGAAACCCAACTTAAAAGATCAGCGATTACACTAACGACTAGTTAGAGCGTGTTTGAGAAGTTTTGCCCTAGCCCCCCAATTCTGGGGGGAACCAGATTAAAGTCCCCCAGAATTGGGAGATTTAGGGGTCAGAAATATTATCTTTAGCCAAAAGTTTTGTATGGATTAACTTCTCAAACACGCTCTTATTACAGCAGCACCTCGGAATTTCACCATATTCAAGATTGGTCATCGAACTATTCACCTACTTAAGCGGACCATTACCTGATTTGGCGTGAATTGAGAGATCGACCAACATTTTGTCATTCCTTAAACTAGGGTCTAGTTGGAAAGCTTTGTCAAGGCTTTGAGAGGCTTTTTCAGGCTGACTACATTGAACCAAAAAAAAGCTCTGAACGCCCAAGCCCTCCCAGATGAAGCAACTTCTGGAATTTCAACCATTAAATCTTCAATACATTTAATTGCCTCTTCATAGCGATTAAGGTCCATAAGGGTAAAAATACGTTTTTGAGCTTGTTCCACTTTTGCCATTTTTTGCTGACGCTGACGTACATCGCCTGTGTGGTCAGCAATCTGTTGAAAAATGTCACCCAAAGCTGAAAACATATTTGACATTTATTCTTCGGCTCCTTAAATTTAAATGTGCGATCTCATATGGGATGCTAACTTATAATTTATCCGCAACTGCGATATAAACATTGAGTTACTTCTAAACTACCGCAAAGCCGTAAATTTTGAAATGCCAGTTTTTTCAGAATTTACTCATAATTGTTTATCCCTTTACTATTAACTAAATTTTCGAGTCACTTATTGCCTTTAATAAAAATTCAAAAAGCGATCGCATTAAATTTGTTCAAACTCAATCAACAGTGACATTTTGCCATAACTCGGCGGAAATAAATCTTGATAGATGTCCCACATTCGTTGTCGCAATTACAATATCTGAAATACCAAGAGTCATAGCTTGAGCCACCAAAATCACATCAGCGTCAATCGTTTTATCCCCCGATGTTGGTTTCCCTTGCTGACGCGCCTGCGCCCAAAGTTTTGCAGCTTGACGCATAGCCACCGTTCCAATCGGCAAATACTCAATCAACTTAGCTAAATCATCTAGACGAGTAAGCCCTTTAATCTTGTTTGCTCTCAATAATTCACGGCGAACCTCATAGTCAGTAATCTCTGGAATGATAATTCGGCTCCCTGCTGTGATGTGATTTTGCAGCCACTGAGCGCAAGCCACACTTTCGGGAGACAGTTTGGGATTGGTGACTAGACCAAGTGGACCCGCATCCAACATTATGACTCGACTCACCAAGTTATACCCTTCATCTCAACTGGAAACAATTTACGCTCAGAAAGGCGATCTTCATCCAACGCATGGATCAAATATTCACCAGTTTCTTGCTGTTCCTCAATATCTTCATCATCTATCCAAGACTGAATTAAGTTAACCGCTTTAGCTTGCTTTTGCCTTAACAGAATAAAGCTTGTTAATAAATCCAACGTTACGGACTCAATCGAAATCCCCTTTTGATTGGCTTCCTGCAAAAGATATTGCTCAACTTCTGACGGTAGGTTAAGAGTTAGCGTCATGGATTTTCTTGAGTGTGTTCACTAAGTACTTTAACATTATCAAAAATTCAAAAAGCGACTTCCCATTTAAGTACGGCGGCGCGATCGCGGACGGTTGCGTTCGGCTTTATCGCGTTCGTAATTGATCAGCCTACCGTAATATTCATGTTTGGCGAGATTTAGCGATAGGAAAACATGTTCTCTGGCATTGCCGAAACCTTTGCGATTAAAGAAATTAATGGCAGGCGTATTTGCAGGATCGGTATCGACCAGCATGAGTCGTACATTATCTTCAATCATGCGTTCGATGATCTTATCGACTAAGCGATCGGCTACTCCTCGCCGTTGGAAATTGGGATTTACACCGAGCCAAGTAATATAGCCATATTTCCATGAAGCCTTATTGATGATCGTACCGAGAATAAATCCTGCAAGCTGATCATCAATTTCGGCAACTAGGCAATATTCCGAATCAGTGTTATACATCCCAATCACCTCCCACTCGTCCCATGTGCGATAGAGATATGGATATAAGTCACTGGTAAATAATTGCTCGCCTAAGTGAAAAATTGGTGCAATATCATCAATATTCATCTCGCGAATATCAACGCTATTACCTTCATGGCGATCGCTATCTTTTTCAGGAGATTTATCAGTTAAATCATTCATACATTTAAGTTTTGCTAGGTTAGCTATAGTTAATACCCAATAAGCAGTAAGCGCCACAACTTTCTATTGGGTATCTTTCCATTGTAGATAAGTGGCTGGATTGTAAACATAGTGAAAAGATTGTGCTGGCGCACAGGGATTAATCTTAATTGCCACGCCTAACTCAAAGTGTAAATGTCTAGTATCACTGCGTCCTGAATTGCCCATATAGCCAAGCACTTGACCACGAGTGATTCTCTGCCCAACTTTTACTTGAATGCTATCAGGGTAGAGGTGAGCATAACGGGTGAATAGTCCATTCGGATGCCGAATCACGATATGGTTGCCCCAATCACCACCACAGTCACGATGTAAACTATTTGGCTCAAAGGAATTCGATTGTGGGCAGTCACGACGCACATACATAACCGTGCCATCGGCAACCGATCGCACCAAAACCTTAGTAACTAACGGATTGCTATGAATGAAATCAATGCCTTCATGCTCCGCTAATTGATAGTCCTTGCCTATAAATGGCTCGATTGCAGTAAATTCTGCGGGTATAGCCCAATTCAAAGTCAAGCGGCGATCGCTACGAACAGAAGCAACACGTTGAGTTGGTGGATATTCCTCGTTATTATGTCCCAGATTTGCCTGAGAATCCTTGGAGCAAACTTGAGCAAATAAAGGAGTCACACAAGAGCAGGATAGAGAAATCACAAAAACTGCTAATCTGAAACGCAAATGTATTTTCATGCAGGCTCACCAAGAACAAGAAAACTTGTTATATCTTTCTATATATTTAGTGAAACTTGTTAAAAACCGTCTTTAGGTTTGCCTTCACTCGGTCATAAGTATTAAAATAAGTTACAGCTATCAAAAAATTGTTAACTAGTTCAGCAATCTTGGGTTTTTCAATTACATGAGTAAAGTTTACGATTGGTTTAACGATCGCCTTGAAGTCGGGGCGATCGCCGAGGACGTTACTAGTAAGTACGTTCCCCCCCATGTCAATATTTTTTATTGTTTAGGTGGCATCACCCTCACCTGCTTCCTAATTCAGTTCGCGACAGGTTTCGCGATGACCTTTTACTACAAGCCCTCGGTTACTGAAGCATTTGACTCAGTCCGCTACATCATGACCGACGTTAACTTCGGTTGGTTGATTCGCTCAATCCACCGTTGGTCAGCTAGCATGATGGTCTTGATGATGATCTTGCACGTTTTCCGTGTGTACTTGACTGGGGGTTTCAAAAAACCCCGCGAATTGACTTGGGTTACTGGCGTAATCCTTGCCGTAATCACCGTTACCTTCGGTGTAACTGGCTATTCCTTACCTTGGGATCAAGTCGGCTACTGGGCGGTAAAGATCGTATCTGGCGTACCTGAAGCAATTCCTGTCGTTGGCGGAACCTTAGTTGAACTACTTCGTGGCGGTCAAAGCGTTGGTCAAGCAACCCTTACCCGTTTCTACAGCTTGCACACCTTTGTATTGCCTTGGTTGATCGCTGTATTCATGCTTGCTCACTTTTTGATGATCCGTAAGCAAGGTATTTCTGGTCCTTTGTAAGGTTTGTTATCTTACAACCAAATTTAGGATTTTCGTATTAGATAATTTTAGAAAAAATACATTGCAATAGTAGAGCAATAAAATGGCAAAGACTGAAAAGCTCCCCGATTTGAATGATCCAATCTTGCGCGCCAAGTTGGAAAAGAACATGGGTCACAACTACTACGGCGAACCAGCTTGGCCGAATGACTTGTTGTACATGTTCCCCGTTGTAATTACTGGCACGATCGCTTTGATTACTGGTTTGGCAGTGCTTGACCCCACCTTGGTTGGCGAACCTGCAAATCCTTTCGCAACTCCTTTGGAAATTTTGCCAGAGTGGTTCTTGTATCCTGCATTCCAAATTTTGCGGATCGTACCTAACAAGCTTTTGGGTGTACTGCTCCAAAGCTTGATTCCCGTTGGCTTGATCCTCATTCCCTTCATCGAGAATGTTAACAAGTTCCAAAATCCTTTCCGTCGTCCTGTAGCGATGGCAGTATTCCTCTTTGGTACTGCTTTTACCCTTTACTTGGGTATCGGTTCCACCTTGCCCATTGACAAGTCTTTGACCTTGGGCTTGTTCTAATTTGTTTAAATAATTTGCTTTGCAAATTATTTGAAAACACAAAAAGACTTCGAGCAACGCTCGAAGTCTTTTTGTGTAAAGGGGCATTTTGCTGTTTTGTGCTACAAGTTATTTAATGCATCTCAAATTTTCAGCAACTTTAAATAAAGTCGTAGTAGCAACCCGTTATGACTATTACACCAATCATAAAACCCGAAACCACAGCATCTTCGGCTAATAACGCTGTATTGCCCAATATTAGTTGGCAAACCTATCAATCCATGCTGAATGATATGGGCGACCAGCGATCAATTCTTTTGGCTTACTATCATGGAGTTTTAGAAATAAAAATGCCTTTGGGATTGCATGAAGCCATTAATTATCTTCTAGAGAGAATAATCATTGCACTGACAGAGGAATTAGATTTAGGGATAAGGGGATTTGGTTCCACAACGTTAAATCGGGAAGACTTGGCTGTGGGTGTAGAGCCAGACTGTTGCTTTTATATCCAAAACTACGATCGCATTAATGGGCGTGAAATTGACCTTGCGATTGATCCGCCTCCTGATTTAGTGGTGGAAGTTGATATCACTAGTCCTAGCAACCGTAGATTTGCAATTTATCGGGATTTAGGTGTACCTGAGATATGGAAGTATAGTGCTTCGAGTATTCGCATTTATAAATTGGAAGCTAGTGAATATTTAGAGAGCGAGTTTAGTCTTGCATTCCCGATGGTTTCTAGTGAGGTTCTTAATCAATTTTTGCAACAGTCAGTCAATGACGATAATAAATTGATCCGTGAGTTTAGGAAATGGATAAGGGAACAGATAAACTCATGACTTTGGACAAAGCCCACTGAGACTATCATTCCCATCGCTTTGCCGAAATGACAGCATGTGAATTTCTTATAACTTTTACCCATTGTTTGAAGTTTACCTCCCCCTTCACCCATTGACAGACCTTTTTTATTGGCGATCGCGCCTTTCTTTTTTATGATGTATCTATGCCACGTTTTCAAAGCCGCCTCTTTAATTGGATCGATCAATCCTTGCCTGCCAAATTAGGACGCAGTGCAAGACGATTAATTGATCGCCAATTAAAGCAGATGCCCAGCGTGAAGGACTTACCGCGCTTGCTTGCCTATCAAGTAGCAAAAGCGGCTTTATATCCTGTGTATCTGGTTGCTTCGACGACTAAGCGGATTTTTCCTGCACTAGGTCGTACTAAAACTGAGGATAGAGAAAAACTGCGATCGCAACCTGAGTCCGTCGGGTTATTATCGGAATCTGAGGCAAATACTGAAAATATTGAGCAGGCAATTGAGCAAGAGTTACCAAAGCCCGAAATCTCCCCAGAAATTCCTTTACTCTTAAGACCTTTAGTCAAATTTTTAAATTGGATCGATCGTACCAAAATCCAACTAGATCGCAATATTGCCGCGATCGTCAAGCGCCAGCCTGATAATCTCGCGAACATCGATAATCCTGAATTAGAGCCAAGAATAATTGCCAATCGGATCTTTGCGGAAATCTGGCAGCAACAGGTGGAGCAACGTCAAGCTGAGGAGAATGCCTTAAAAGAAAGTAATGGTTTGGCGGAAAATGTCGCCCTAGGGAAAAATCGCAGTCTAGAGCAATTGCGCCGTTTGATCGAAGCAGCGATCGCCTATTTTTTTGGTCATGGCAATCAAGCTAATACTCAAGAACAAAATTTAGCTAGTGATGAAGAATTAATAGATTTATCAGGTACAGAATCTGATGCTTTACCCTCTAGTCCCAAATTGCGGCGACGACGTGCTAAATCAACGGGTGCGATCAAAGAAAATGCACCATTAACTCAAAATATCAATCTAGAGCGATTACGAGAATTGATTGCTGCCGCGATCGCCTATTTTATTGGTAAACGTGTGCTTGATGGCGAGGCAGTAACATCTAGTGATGTCCTTGAGGATTTCCAAGAAAAAGCGTCAGAATTTCTATCGGGAGAAGCTGCCGATAAGCTCCAAACCAGTTCTCAGGAATCTCCAAATAAAGCTAAAAAATCTAGTTCTGAAAGTTCCGATGAACTCAAAGTTGACGATCAGCTTGAACGTTTACAGAGATTGATTGCCGAAGCGATTGCCTATTTCTTTGGGAGACAGTTATCAAAACCTACTCTAGATGAAACTTCTGATATAGCTCCCAGCGAGGAATCATGGCTAACAATGGAAGATGTCTTTGGTGATGATAATGGACCTTGGCCGCTTCCTTTGGAATATGAATCTCATGCCTTTACGAAGTCTCAAGATATGACAGCAATTAACTCTTCAGGAGAGTTACAAAGTTTTGAAACCACAACTACACAAATTTCTCAAGATCGAATCGAAGGAAGTTTGCTCTTTGAAGAAGAAACATTAGCCTATCAAAATTCAACTTCAGATACAGAAAATGAGCGCCCGTTAAGAGCATGGATTGAAGCTAAGGCAACGCTTTTAGGCTATGTCTATAACCCTGTAATGACCGTAATCTTTTGGCTCGATGCCATTATTCTCAAAATCGAAAATTTCTTTATTAGGTTGTGGAAGGGCTTGATTAATTTACCAAAGCGGTTAGTTGATTTTATCCGTTACGGTAATAAACAGTCTAAATAGCTCGATTATAATTTTCATATTTTGGAAGCTCACATAAGTTGAATAATTTCCATTGTCTTGACGCTGACTGTGCAGACTCTTTGTAGTAAATCGATGACTTGCTCTTTATAGTCAGCAAATTTGTAGGTATTGAAAAGCTTGGCAATAGTGGGATCTTTGGGCTTCTTTTCTTTGTATTGATCGAGTATCCATTCAAGGGCGGAACGATTTCCGAGTTTGTATTCCCATGCGATCGCTGGTACACCTGTTAACTGGGTATTATCATCAAGGCTAATCACACCGTTGGTTTTATCGGCTTTGAGTTTGGCTTTGGGGTTGTCTTTGGTGGCAATTTCGACTCGTTGTAGTCCGTAGGGTTCGATGGTTTCGTAGTTGAGATGTAAGTCCATTAGAGCTTTGCCCCATGATGCCCATTGATGGAAGTCTTCGTAAAAGGGAAGTCGAGGAAATTCGCGTTTGAGGTTGAGTTCGTATTTGGTGCGGTAGGCTGGATGGTGAAGGACGGCGTAGGTGTAATGGAAGATGTCGAGTTTGGTGATTGTTTCTGCCCTCACCCCTAGCCCCTCTCCCGCAGGAGAGGGGGACAAGAGAGTAGGAGTTTCTGCCCTCAACTCTTCCGTAGCAAGAGAGTCTGCCCTCACCCCTAGCCCCTCTCCCGCAGGAGTTTCTGCCCTCACCCCCTGCCCCTCTCCCGCAGGAGAGGGGAGAAAGAGAAATTGCGAGATGGTTTGGAGGATTTGGGGGAGGTTTTGGGTAATTTCTTCGTTTTGGAAGCGGAGGACTTGTAAGCCGTTGGCTTTTAGGTATGTGTCGCGATCGCTGTCTCGGTCTTTTTGTAATTCATGGATTCCACCATCTAGCTCGATGACGAGTTTGGCTGCATGGCAGTAAAAATCAACGATATATTGACCAATGTTGTGTTGTCTGCGAAATTTTGCACCATGTAGCTGATTTGCGCGTAAACACTGCCATAACACCTGTTCTGCTGGAGTTTGCTTTTGCCGCAACTCTTTAGCCTTTTGCAACAAAGCTTCAGGAATATCCCGTCTAGCCCCCACCAAACGCACCAAATCAGGATCTAATCCTCCATCCCTCTCCTGCTCCAATCTTGCTCCCCTCTCCTGCGGGAGAGGGGCTGGGGGTGAGGGTTCTCTTGCTCCCCTCTCCTGCGGGAGAGGGGCTGGGGGTGAGGGCAGATAACGCTCGCGGAACCTCTCCAAAGCCCAATCAGTAATATTCTCAATGCGATCTCCATTTTCATCATAACGAAAAAGAGGAAGACATTGAGAATCACCTGTAAAATGAAGATCTATAATTGTATTACTAGCCAAACAATGAAAAGGTAAATTATTTCCTATGGCGACAAAAGATAAATATAAATTATCTTGAGTTTCTGGATTGAAAATATTGAACCATTGATAAGTCATCCCATTGAAATGTTTATCAAAATAAAAATATTGCTTTGTGTAGGGACGGTATGAACCTTTAAAAATCTGAGATTTTTTAAAGGTTTTGGAGATATTACGAACTAAATACTTAGTTGTTTCTCGATCCCACTTAACGTCAAAATCTCTTGTTGAACCTTTTGTTAACTGCTCCATATAAGCACTAACAAGATATTTGATTTTTTTGACTAAAATATCTTCTGAGAAATCATAAACCCATTCATCACGCTGAGTTTTAATTCCTGCTGAAAAAAATTGAAAAATTGCTTCTTCCGATTTTCCTGCTTTTACTTCTTTATCAACCAAAGGCAATAAATCATCAAAATCATTATCAGTTTGATTTACCCAATTAGCCTTTTTATCTGGCTTAATCTGCTCAAAAGGAATATTCTCAATCTTTATATTTGCAAACCAATCTAGCTTTTCATCCTTAGTTTGCTCATCCCTCAACGTAAAGTAAAAAATTCTCGCTTTATCCTTTTCCATTATTAACCTCTATACCATCACCTAATGGAGGATGCCATCCGCCACGAATCCATAAACGTCGCGCCGTCACGATCGCACTATCATTATGTTTATCATCATTCAAATCTAAGCGATCGCAAGTTGCACGACCAATTGAAGTTTTACCTTTGATTTTTAATCTGTCACTTGTCCAGATAAAGTGATCGTTCCAACTATCTAAACGTGGGTTAAATAAGATCACAGAAATCAAAGAATTAGGATCAAGTCCTTCTGTGAAATTATAACGATAGCCGTTACATCTTTGACAAGCCAAAGCTAAATTATCAAGTTTGTCTGAACCACCTAAAGAACGCGGTTTAATATGATCGATCTCAAATCTTGCTGCACTCGCATCTTCTGAAGAATGACAATATTCACATAAATAATTGGCTCTGTCTCGAACTTGCTGACGAATCTCTTTAGAAATAGACATGTTTAAGCAGACTCAGCAATGACTTTAGCGTTTAATAATGTAAAAATGCGGTCTAGTTCAAGGATTCCTTTTAACTCAGAATCTTCTTCTGAGGTTAATTTTAAATCTCTTTTTTTCTCATTCAAAAATTCAAGCCGATCCTGTAAATCATCATTAAACTTGAATAAATACAAATTACGGACTCGCTTCATCTGTATTCCAGAATCAACAAAAGAAGATGGTTGAACCATAAGTTGAGCGTTCATTTTCTTTTCTCCTCATGATTTTTAACTAAAAACATTATAGCAACGCCAGTTTGGATACCAAAGACATTATTTTTTGTGCCAGAAATTTTAGGATTACTTCTCACATCTGACTGCGTATCAACAATGTAAATATAATCAAACTCATCTGCCAAACACCTACGAAATCCATCAAATGTTTGCGAATCAATAAATGAGCGATTGGTGATAAATGCAACTAAACCATTTTTACCAAGGCGATCGCTTGCCCAACGATAGAAGCGCGTATACATATCATAGACAGCGATGAGAGTGTAAAGTGAAGTGTGTAAAGTCTGGGATATATACAGAGAGATGATCTAGACACACAATTACCAACACTAAAACTGATGAATATACGCAAAGAATTGCTCGACGAATTGCTGCAAGAATGTAAAACACCACCTGACCTATTCGGAGAAGGAGGCATTCTGAAACAACTGACAACCGCGTTGGTGGAGAGAGCCTTGGAAGCAGAACTATCAACCCATCTGGGATACGGTAAGCACGAACCAAGACCAGAAGGACAAACCAACAGTCGCAATGGCTATAGCCAGAAAAAAGTGCAAGGTGACTTTGGCGTAGCCGAAATCGCAGTCCCCCGAGATCGGCAAGGGGAGTTTGAACCGCAGATGGTGAAGAAAGGACAAAGTCGCTTGTCAGGACTAGATGAAAAGATCATTGCTCTCTACGCACGAGGTATGAGTGTCAGGGATATTCAAGCCCAGTTGCAAGAAATGTATGGTGTTGAAGTATCACCAACACTTATTTCCAATGTTACAGATGCAGTAATTGACGAGGTGAAGCAATGGCAAAACCGTCCCCTTGAAGCAGTCTATCCAATCGTCTTTCTGGACTGTCTAGTCATCAAAGTCCGAGACAATGGCAGAGTGATTAACAAATCCTTGTACTTTGCCTTGGGCGTGAATATGGACGGGTACAAGGAATTACTGGGTATGTGGATTTCTCCGAATGAAGGTGCGAAATTCTGGTTGTCAGTACTCACCGAAATTCACAACCGTGGGGTCAAAGATATTTTGATTGCCTGTGTCGATGGCTTGACTGGTTTCCCTAATGCGATTGAGACGGTATTTCCTAAAACTCAGGTGCAGTTATGCATTGTCCACATGGTCAGAAACTCGGTCGCTTTTGTACCTTGGCAACAACGCAAGCAAGTTTGTGCTGACCTCAAGGCTATTTATAGCGCGGCGACGGAATCGGAGGCTGAGTTTAATCTCGAACTCTTTGCTGAAAAGTGGGACAAGCAATATCCATCAATCTCCAAGTCTTGGCGCAGTCATTGGGCAAACATTATCCCCTTCTTTGCTTTCCCGACCGAGATTCGCAGGGCGATTTATACCACCAATGCGATTGAGTCGATGAACAGTAGTTTGCGGAAGGTGATTAAATCCCAACAGATTTTTCCCTCTGATGATGCTGCTTTCAAGCTCGTTTATTTAGCAATGCGGAATATCTCGAAGAAGTGGACGATGCCGATTCGTGATTGGAAACCTGCTCTTAATCGCTTTGCCATCCTCTTCGAGGATCGTCTCCACGTCTAGCTTCTAGACTTTACACATTTTACTTGACAGTCTCGGACGATGCCGATTCGTGATTGGAAACCTGCTCTTAATCGCTTTGCCATCCTCTTCGAGGATCGTCTCCACGTCTAGCTTCTAGACTTTACACATTTTACTTGACAATCTCACAGCGATTTGGTTTTGCGCCGTTCCCTGCTTGATGTAAGTCGCCTTAATCTGTTTATCTATTTGTCCATAAACCCGATTCGCATTATTTTGATTGAAATTCTCTTGCCATGCGTTATACGGCGGATTGCCAATAATCACCGAAATCTTGCGATCATTCTGATTCTGAATCCTTGTCGTATTCTGCACACTCATCGCAAACAAATCAAACTGCTTCCCCTCAAACCCACAATGATCCAGCGTATCCACTAGACAAATATTCTTAAACTCCTCATACTTATCCATCTTCTGAGCATAGGTAAACTCAATATTTAAATTCGCAATGTAATAGGGCAGAATCGCCATCTCATTACAATGAATCTCATGCTTATACTTATGCTCCAACTTATGCGCTGGCAAATACTCAATCAACTCCGTCACATAGGTTCCCGTCCCCGTACAAGGATCGAGAATCTCCACCCCCTCATCCGATAACAACTTGCCAAAATGCTTATGCACCAGATAATCCGCACTCTCGATCATAAATCGCACGATCTCATTCGGCGTATACACAATACCCAACCGATCCGCCGCCTTCGGATTATAAGCCTTGTAAAAATTCTCATAGAGAGCCTTGAGAAACTTCTGCTTCTCATGATGATTCGCAATATTCTCTGAACTACGGCGAATCACCGCATAGTAATACTCAATACTCTTCAACGTATTGCGGCGCGTCGTCCCCGTAAAAAACGTATCGATCATCGCCGACAACTCACGGGCAATATTATTCTCCCGATGAAACTGTGACTCATGGAAAATATTTGTAAAAATATCCTCCGTGAGAATGTGCTGAATCAACATCTCATGGACATCAAAAATCTCAATCTCAGGATTAATCGACTGCCGACATACCTCTAAAAACGCATTGCGGCGATCGCGAAACTGTTGATTTTCCTTCTCCGCAGCCTGAATCGTCTCGCGCAACTTATCGAGAATACTGGGAATATCTTCCTTAAACTTGGTAATCGCCGCCCGAAAGTCCCGCACCTCTGGACGTTCATAATCGACAAAAATATTGAGTAGGCGATCGAGCGCATCCGCATCCCGCATCGCCACGCGCCCCACCTCACGGCTATTCTGGATTAAAACCGCATTTTGAGAATCCTCAAACAAAATATTTTCATCGGGATACCCCTTCTCAAACTTCTTCTCAATTTCTAGATCCAGTTTGTCGTATTCATCCTTACTTTCCCACCAGCCATGCTCTAGCCTAATCGCGTCCTTAATCGTGCCATCAGGAAAAACCGTCGTATTGAACTTAGTCTTAAAGTCCAATTCAGGAACTAACAAATAATTGCGAGGCTTGCAATAATCATTTAATAATCGCTCAAAAGCATTGCGAATGCTGGTTTCTTTTTTCGAGCCACCATAGCGAATAATTTTTTCAACCTCCGCCTGATACTGTGTAACCAGCAATCTCGACATAATGCAACTCCTAAATAGCGGCAATCTTAACTTTTGATGTGAATATTTTGTCTTTTTTGGATGATTTTTCTAAGATAACATCTTTTTTCTATAATGCTAAAGATGGCAGAATTTTAGAGGTAATAAAGGGCAGAGCAAATTGTCACCCTTTATTACTATGCTTTAAGGATTGACTTCCCGCTCTATCCAATTACCTTGATCATCGCGAAAATATAGATAGCGATTTTGGGGATTGCCGCGTAATTCAAGGCGATCGACTTCCGTAGGCTCTAATAAAATTAAACAAAAAGAAGATAACGGCTTTTCAGGATCAGGTGGCTCGGTTTTTGGGAAATGTACCCTTGTTTCTTTAGGATAGGGCCATGAAAATTGAATTCTTGCAGGATCTGACAGAGCTTGCCATGTTTCATTACGAGCAGATTGCAGTTCTGCATTGGGGCAATCTTGATCGATCAATAGCAATTTTCCTGCAATCCGAAACTGCGATCTCGTTTTCGTAAAATACCAACTTGCTTCCGCCCAAGGATTGGCATTAATTTGAGCAGGTTTTTGGCTACGAAGATCGGTGACGATTTTGAGACAATCCTGTAGAGGCGTTTGGAAGCGATCGCCATTTTCGAGAAAGCCTCGAAATACAACGGTGCGGTTGCGCGGACGTTGATCGAGTCCTACGGTTGCTAGCTGTAAAAACTTGGCTTCAGGCTGATTGCGGTGTTGATGTAAACTTCGAGCTAAATGCGATCGCCACATAAAAACACTTAGAATAGAATTGTGCGAAGCACAATTCTATTCTAAAAGGGATCATGGCTAATTTGTGGATTGAGGGTGGTAGTCGTAGCGGCAAAACTGAGCGCATGATTCAGCAATTTTGTCATTGGTCGGAAACTGAGTTTGCTCAACAGATTAACCCTCAGGCTGCCTCTCAAAAAGTTTTGGTTTTAGCCGTTGATTCACGACAAAGGCAGAATTTAAGCGATCGCCTAATACTCGCAACTCATGGGCAATATCCTGTCACGGCTGCTACACCCCTCAGCTTTTTTCGTGATGAAGTGCGCCTGTTTTGGACATTATTAGTACAGAAATTAGATTTAAAAGCGCAGTTCCCTTTGCTATTGCGTGTTGAGAATGAACAGGAATTAGCTGATCAAGTATGGAAGTCTCGAATTGAGACTGGAACTTTGAGAATGGAGGGTGTGGGGCGAGAACGTCTTGTGCGGCGATTACTAGATTTATTTCTGTTGGCTGCCTATGCAGTACGCGATATTGATGAAATACCTACAATCTTGAACGCAGGTATTGAGACTAATTTGCTTATAAACTCTGATGAGGCGGAGTCTAGTATAGAAACCAATGACATATTAGAACAGTGGCAAGAGATAGGGGAAGCGTTGCAGGAATGGCGAAAATATTGCTGGGAAAGGGGATTACTAACCTATGGGATTATTACGGATTTATTTGCCCATCACTTACTTCCTAATCCTCAATATCAGCGTAAACTCAAACAGAGATTTGGCTATGTCATGATCGATCGCGCCGATGAAATGCCAGCGATCGCCTGTGATTTAAGTAAGTTCTTGCTGAAAAATAATGCTCAAGGAATCTTTACCTTTAATCCTGATGGTTCCGCAAGGTTAGGTTTGGGAGCTGATCCTAACTATTGGCAGGAAATCAAAGCGGAATGCGAAGTGATTCAACTTTCTCATTCTCAAAATACCTTAGGTTATGAGATTGCCGAATCTGTTCTATCGATTGTCAATGAGCCAATTTTGCAATTTATAGAACCTTATGAAACTGTGCGCTCGATTGAATCAGTTTCCCGTGCCAAGTTGTTCCGAAATGTCGTTGATATGATTGCTTTGGCGATCGCCTCTGGAGAAGTCAAGGCTAGTGATATCGCCATTATTGCCCCCGGATTAGATAATATTGCTAACTATGCGATCGCTGAAATTCTCCGTAAAAAAGAAATTAATATTCTCCCCCTCAACGACCAGCGCCCACTATCCCATTCAGCTCAAGTGCGATCTCTTCTCACATTGATCACTTTGGGCTATCCCAATCTTGGTAAACTTGTCAGCCGTGATCACATTGCCGAGATGTTAGTGGTACTGACGGAAGCGATCGATCCCGTAAGGGCGGGAATGCTTGCAAATTATTGTTTTGTTCCTCATCCTGAAAATCCCCACTTGCTCGCTGCCGAAACCTATAACCAATGGAATCGCCTTGGCTATGAAGCTACTCAAGCCTATACAAAATTGTGTCAATGGCTAGAACAACAGTCTCCTAAGGATGCACCCCTTCTATTTATCGATCGCGCTATTCAATCCTTTTTTAAACCGCGTAAACTCAGTTACGAGCATACCGCCACATTGCAAGCATTGATTGAAACTGCTCAGTATTATTGGCAATTAGGATATCGTCTCGATTTGGAAGAGTCGATAATTCTCGAAAATTTTATTCAGCTAATCCGCCAAGGTACTGTTACCGCCAATCCCTATGCGCCTAACCTACCTGAAGATAGTGTTGTTCTGGCTACGATTTTTCAATATCGCATGGCAAGACTTTCCCATCGTTGGCAATTTTGGCTGGATGCTAGCTCTGATCTGTGGTTACAGGGTGGCTCGGCAGCTCTATTTGCTGCACCCTTATTCCTCAAGGGCTGGAATGGTGAAAAGTGGACAGTTGAATCGCAGAATCAAGCTGATATGCAGAGATTGCAAAGGTTACTCAGAGATTTACTTGATCGCACAGATGATCGCCTCTATCTCTGTCACAGTGAGTTGAGTACTAATGGACAAATTCAAAATGGTGTATTAATTCCATTAATTGAAATTAGTAGTACAGTTGGCGTTGAGTCTATTTAAAGCCGCTTAACTTTACTTTTGAGAATCTTCTCCTCAACTTCATTGATTTGCACCTCGCGCAATCGCGTTGCATAGGCAGGAAAAGGGAAACCAACTAGCAAAGGTGATGGAACTTCGGGTTGGTGGATAAACATACTGCCAGACTTTAAAAGAAGCGATCGCTTCCGACAGGCTCCTGTTAAAAAGTTATATTCAGGACGCTCTACCTCGGCAGAATCAAGACGACCAACGACGCGCACGGCGGCTTGACCAACGACACGACGCTCAACTTCTGAAGCCGTTTGTTGTGCTCCAATTAAGATAATGCCTAGCGATCGCCCTCGTTCAGCAATTTCCACTAACAAATCTTTGATCGGGCTACGACCTTCCTTGGGGGCGTATTTATTCAATTCATCAAGCACGATAAAGACAACGGGATATTGTCCGCGCTTTTCCTTTTCCATGAACAGCTTTTGTAGCAATACACCCACCACAAACTTTTGTGCTTTGCTACCGAGTTTGTTGATATCCGCGATCGTTAATTGATATTCCGCCGCCAGAGGATCGAGCTTATACTTTTGTAACTCCTCCGCAGGGAGATCGCCACGCACCAGATGTCCCATTTCATCGGCAATCCCCCACATCCGACGGGTGAGCGCCTCGGCTGTCGCAGGAGCATTACGCCCTAGCCATTTTTGATCGGGATTCTCTACCAACTTATCTTCGAGAAATTCAATCAAATCTCGAAAGTTTTCCACTTTATCCTTGCCATCTTCGCCATAGCTATCATCTAGATCGAGACTCGTTCTCGGCAAAAATCCTAACTTCTTATCATATTTGTCATTATCCGCAGCTAATCTCGCTAAGCGTTCCTCGACAATACTCGCTAAAAAGCCAATATTTCCTCGCTCTAGGTCATCACCTGCAAACAAGAACCGAAATAGGCGATCGCGACAAAATTCACGCATCCCCCACACATAGGCGGAAATATTATCGGAACGTTGATCGAGATGGGGTTCGATTTCCTGTGTGTTTTTCTTAGGCGCAACGCAAAACCTAACATCACGGAATGGCTCTACGGGCAGATCGAGAATGTGATAGCTTGCCCGATCCTCTTCCCGCATTTTGTTATTGGGCTTATCTAAGAAGAATAAATCTTCTCCCTTAACGTTAAAAATTAGCGCCTTCGTATTCGCTCTCTTAGAACCTAGTGCTGCCGAATTGAAAATGGAATGGAGAATAAACAGGGCAAAGGAAGTCTTTGTCGCTACGCCTGATATGCCCGAAATATTAACATGAGCGCCCTTTGTGCCATCGATAAATTCGTAATTCAAATAGGCGGGACTACCATTTCGCATAATTCCTGCGGAGATGCGCTGCTCCATGCCATCAAAATTCAGCGCAAAGCGAAGATTCTCATCTTCGGCTAAATAGACGGCATCGCTAGGTTGTGGTGGTAAATATTCTTCTGGCTCGATGCGGGTGACTTGGATATGGGCGGCATAGGAGACATTTACGGGCATACTGCCAGTGGTAACGAGAAATGTATCCGTATCAAATTGGGTTCCTTCATGAATAGTTCGCACATGATCGACGACACCATAGAAGTTGACGACACCTTTTTTATCGGGGCGATCGGTTTTTACTTGCACGACATCATCCAGACGTAGGACTTTGCCATCACTTACCGCCACCCAAAACTCAAGGGGGGTCGCATCTTTGGTTCCCAAGATATATCCAATCGGCTCGATCATGTCACTATGTTCTACATTATTTCCCAAGTATATAGCGCTTTCCCAACAAGTGAGGTACAGAGGATTGTTTCCTTCCTCACCTTTGATGGCGGAAACAGGCAACTATGAGAGAAAGCAAACTAAAACGGACGTAAATGCGGTAGAGTTTGCAATGCTTCAAGGCATTGTTCTAGGGTGACATCTTGCATAAATTCCCAAAACTTTTCTGTGTGGCGCATGTAAGCAACATTAAAGCGATCGCTTCCCATATACTCAAATCGAGAAAACTTGTGCTCAGATGAAGAATCTTCACCTGTCAAGGGGTTTTTATATTTATAGGTTCCACAAATGTAAAAGTAATTGCGATACCACTTGCCAAAAATATCTGCCAAGTGCATGAGCTTGCCTTCGGGGGATGGCGGATGAATGCAATTAGGTTTGAGATCGTTGTCAATAACTTCTTGAAAACGCTCCTGTACTAATTTTTTCAGAGCTTCGGGTATTTTAGGACTTGGCTCTTTTTTAGGAGAATATACCCATCCATAGTTTGATCTTGATTTCGATCTTGCCATTTCTCGAAGTCCTCTCTAAATCTTTGTTTTAAACGTGATAATGATCGTTTTTAAGTTTAATTATTTTAGCCGACTACCTGTTCAGAGGCTAAATTTAAAATACTTGCATCAACATCATTTTGATAATGAAATCAACTTCTTCGGTCTTACTAGCGATCGTGATCGCTACCACATTTTCCACAAGAGCTGCTGAGGCTCTACCGAAACTCAGTCTACAGAAAACGCAAAGTAATCAGACTCTAAACTCACCCTTAACTAAGCAGTCTCAAACAAGCCCAGTCTATTCCGTTCCACAGAATGCGATTCTACTGGAAGCGGTTAAGAATGAGGATTTGGATTTAGCTAAATTGGCTTTATCTCGAAACGCTGATCCTAATACTCTTGATAAAAATGAGGAAGAAGCCTTAAACGGTAGAGCTATTTTACAAATTGTGGCTGAGAACAATAGTCTGGAAATTGCCAAACTATTAATTGCCTATGGGGCAAATGTGAATGGCAATCCCAAATATACCTATATTGGCGGTACTCCCTTATCTACAGCCGCAGCTATGGGGCATCTGGAAATCGTGAAACTGTTAGTTAATAAAGGAGCCAAACTGGAGCTGGCAGCCGATGGCGGATATACGGCTCTTGATGAAGCGATCGCTGAAAATCGGGCTGAGGTGGTGCAATTTTTATTAGAACGCGGTATGAACCCTAACTATTATGTGGAGGGATATACGCCGCTTTATGATGCTGCTAGCCGTGGATATACAAATATTGTCCGTCTGCTGATCAAACATGGTGCGGATGTCAATTTTGGTAATAGCTTTGCGAAACCCTTAGCGATCGCCATTAAAAAAAGCCATCTCGAAATTATTGACATCTTAAAAAAAGCAGGGGCAAGATCCGCAACTCTGTGATGGGGATTAGCATATAATGAGGTTAAATTTTGTAAAAAATTCAACTCAATACATGACCACTACCATTGCGCCCGAAACCGTGACCGTTAAGCACGAGATTAAGGACATCACTCTTGCACCTCTAGGCAAACAACGCATCGAATGGGCTAGCCGCGAAATGCCCGTATTACGTCAAATTCGCGATCGCTTTGCTGCCGAAAAGCCCCTTGCAGGTATCCGCATCGCCGCTTGCTGCCACGTCACCACCGAAACCGCAAACCTTGCGATCGCCCTCAAAGCGGCTGGCGCAGATGCCGTATTGATCGCCAGCAATCCTCTTTCGACTCAAGATGACGTTGCTGCTTCCTTGGTTTACGATCACGGGATTTCGGTATTTGCAATCAAAGGTGAAGATAACGCTACATACCATCGTCACGTTGAACTTGCCCTTGCCCACCGTCCTCACATCATCGTTGATGATGGTAGCGACGTAACCACCACCTTGGTACTACACCACGCCGATCAAATTCCTGAAATCATCGGTACTACCGAAGAAACCACCACAGGTTTAGTTCGCCTCAATGCCATGTTCAAGGATGGCAAGTTGACCTTCCCTGCGATCGCTGTTAATGACGCAGAAACCAAGCATTTCTTTGATAACCGTTACGGTACTGGTCAATCCACCCTCGACGGGATCATCCGCGCTACCAATATCCTATTAGCAGGTAAAGTAATCGTCGTCGCTGGCTATGGCTGGTGCGGTAAGGGCGTTGCATTGCGTGCTAAGGGCTTAGGCGCAAACGTAGTTGTTACCGAAATCAACCCTGTTGCCGCGATCGAAGCCGCAATGGATGGATTCCGCGTGATGCCTATGTCGGAAGCAGCTAAGGTTGGCGATATCTTCATCACCGTCACTGGTAACAAGCATGTTATCCGTCGCGAACATTTTGAAAACATGAAAGATGGTGCGATCGTGGCTAACTCTGGTCACTTCGATCTAGAAATCGACCTCGTTGCGCTTAACGATCTCAGCGAATCGGCAAGCTTTGTGCGTAACTTCACTCAAGAGTACAAGCTGAAGTCTGGCAAGTCGGTCATCGTCATCGGTGAAGGTCGCTTAGTTAATCTTGCGGCTGCCGAAGGCCATCCTGCTAGTGTAATGGACATGAGCTTCGCAAACCAAGCTCTTGCCTGTGAATTCCTCGTTAAGAACAAGGGCAAGTTGCCTGCTGGTGTTGTGCCAATTCCTAAGGACATTGACCAAGAGATTGCACGTTTGAAGTTGCAAGCAATGGGCATCACTATTGACACCCTCACTCCTGAGCAAGTCCACTATCTCAATTCTTGGACAGAAGGAACATAAATCAATAAAGTCAACGAAAAGGGAGCGCTTAGCGCTCCCTTTTCTGTCATTGCAATACTTCGCTATAGCGGTTTTCATTTTGCCGTAGGCAAAATGAAAACTCAAAACTCTTAATGGGACTGATTTTTTGTTTTCAAATGAGTGTGTACTCATTTGAAAACCGCTATACTTCCTTTAGAAATCGAGGGGGCTAATTACATCTTTCCCACCACGATTTAGCACATGGGTGTAAATCATCGTTGTCTTCACATCCTTGTGTCCCAGTAATTCTTGCACCGTGCGAATGTCATAGCCATTCTGTAACAAATGCGTGGCAAAGCTGTGACGAAAGGTATGACAGCCAACTCGTTTTTCGATCTTGGCGGACTTTACAGCTTGTTTTAATGCCTTTTGGATACCAGTTTCATGAATATGATAGCGGCACATTAATTCACTATGGGGATCTTTAGCGATCGTGCTAGAAGGAAATACATATTGCCAAATCCATTCTTTTGATGCATTGGGATATTTTTCGTTCAAAGTAAATGGTAAATTCACTTCACCATAACCTCTAGCTAGGTCTTGTTGATGAGTACGTTTAACAATTTGTAAATGTTCTTGAAGTTGTTCTATCACATTGCGAGGTAACATCGTAACTCGGCTTTCCATGCCTTTGCTATCACGGACAATTATTTGTTGCTGAGCAAAGTCCAGATCCTTCACGCGCAGTTGTAGCGCCTCATTTAATCGTAATCCCGAACCATATAGTAACTTAGCAATAATCTGATAAGTACCTGTAAGATTATTTAAGATTTCTAAAATTTCTGCAACAGTTAAGACTGTCGGTAAGTTACGGGGACGCTTTGCCCTTACTGCATCAAGGTTAAGACCTAACTCAAGTTCTAAGACTTCTCGATATAGAAACAAAATAGCGCTCAAGGCTTGATTTTGCGTTGATGCAGCAACGTTTTCATTGACTGCCAAATGGGTCAAAAAGTCATTGACTTCATCGCCGCCCATCTCGCTAGGATGCCGCTTGTTGTGAAACAAAATAAACCGTCTGATCCACTGCACATAGGTTTCTTCGGTGCGGGAGGAATAATGCTTAATCCGTATGCGATCCCTGACTCTATCTAGCAATTTCCGAGGTTGTAGCTCAGTTTGCATAAATGAAATAATGAAGCAACTAGCCTAAATAATACATGATATCGTCGGGCTAACACGCCATTTAGGTGATTAGGCAGAATTTTTCTGTATAACATCCCTTATAAGGTAAATAGACAGAATTTTTCTGCATAACGTCCCTTATAGGGGATATAGACAGAAATTTGACTTTCAGCCTATATCCCCTATAGTCAGATTAGACAGAAATTTTCCGTCTAATACATAGTTAGGCATACTTTCTTAACGTAGAGGGCGTAACATCAATTTCTGTTAACTGATCTGACCAGGTTTCGTTAGGTGAGTATGATTTCAGATAAATGGTTATATCTAAGTGAGGTTTCCCATGAATGACAATATGTCTGAAAAAGTTCAGCTTCGGTCTGCTCTTCGTTCCAAGGTTTCTCACTATGTCGCTCTTGGTAACGAAGATAGTGTTTTCATTAACTTTGATCTAGATAGAGTACCGATGACTGAGGAACAGCGAAGAACTGTTCTAAAGCTTTTTAGTCAAAATCCAGTTTTGGTCGTTACGGATGAGGAGCATCGCCACAGTCAAGAGAGAGGTATGAATGGTCCTGCGAGTCAATATTTAACCACTGATGAGTTTGAAAGCATTCGAGAGCTTGGTGTTCGGCTAGGCACACGAGGAGAACTCGTCGCAACTGTATGTGATTTCTGCTTGCACTGTGTAAAGCTGGAGGCATTGCCAGCTAGGTTGAATAATTTACCATCCTAGAAGATGCCTATGGTTACCCGCAGATGTATAGGATCAAGCAGGAAAGATCCTTCAAAAAGAATTTTTAAGCAACTCCTGTCGTCCAAGCAACTCCTGTCGTCTAACTCCGAACTTCGGAAGCTTGAGATAGAAATTGATTCAATGATTCTGGCTAGGCGAATTGGGCAAGCCAAAGTTATTGATTGTGATATTAGCTTAGTTGCACCGTCTAGTTGTATTCAGTACTTTGAGTTGCTGCTTGTTACAGAGGAACATGGCATGCAGATCGAAGTTTTTCCCACAGAGCTTGGCTCATTTCTTGCTTCGCGCCTTAACCTATGTGGGTTCGAGTTTACATGCGGTGCTGTTGAATGTATGTATGCGCTATCTGATGCAGCAAAAACGCTATCATCTGTTGATATTTTGCGCTGGCAGTTTGTCCTTTCAAAATTTATGAGATCAGGTTCTTGGACTAGTTCGGCAGCGCAACTACTCCGCCAAACTAAAATTGTTTTGGAAACTCTATCGAAGCTTTCAAGGTGCATAGATTTGGAATGGGAGAGAACAGTGCTTCAAGTGAAATGAACGATTCCCTAGTGTTTGATTCGTTCCTAAAAAGGAGTTTGTTGCTTGGGTTGGCATGGGTTAGCAGCCAATTGCAGGAGTTTTCGATCAATCGTGGACGACAGGTAGTATCTTCCGAGCAAGATATTACACGAATAAAACCAATTTCAGAGCTGGCACTTACCGTTTGGCTCCTCAAGCGATGTGGAGTTCAACTGCCTATACTCGATGAGATAGCTAAATGGATGTGGCAGGAGTGCGATCATGGTCAGTACTTAACTCACCTTCTACTGGCAAGAAACGACTTTCTTCCCTGCTGTGCGTTCTATGCATCTTTGTACAAACTCGGATACCGCTCGAAGAGGTTGCATGCCGTCCTCAAAATGTTATCTCAATCTGACATGGCAAAAGTGTTGCCACTGCAACCTTGGTCCCATCTTGCGCTCTATTACAATTTGTGGCAGCTTGGTTTGTCTAAACGACCAACTACTTGGCGTGCTAGTCTCTACGTCGAAGCATGTCCAGAACCATGGGTTGTATCTGCAGAAGTTGCATACGCAATCACCCATGAAGTTTTTTATCTATCGGATTTTGGGTTTCGTCCGCTTCGAAGTCAGCGTATTATCTCCTATTTAAGAATATGGATTCCGTATTGGACTAATGTCTTTATTTCTGATTGCAACAATGATGTTGCAGGGGAACTCGCTATGATTTGGAGCTGTGTTGGTAGCGGCTTTTGCAGCTCTTTTGAACATCCATTGGTTGCTGTGCTTGAAAATCAATGTGAAGATGGCTCTGTTACTGGGCCAGATGGAGCAGGAACTTTCTTATACACTGACAAAGACTCACCACAGCGGCGTAAGTTTCTTGCTTGTTACCATACAACACTTGTTATCATGATGGCTGCCGCAATGGCACTTCGTATCAACAGTATATCTAAGCAGCAATAGCTGTATCTACCTTGTGATCGTATGCCCAACAATTCAAATGCAGCGGACAATTGAGAGCCGTTGGTGCTGAGTCGCTGATTTGAGTCGTTAGGCTAAAATTTCCTAAGCAGTCTGATCGCCGATCGCGTAGAGCGAGTTAATCCAATGTAAAAGTGTGTTTGAGAAGTTTAGCTTTGCAATAAATTGTAGGCTAAGAGCTTAAACTCTTACTTGGCGATTAGAACGGAACGAAAACCTTTGCGGTGAGAGATTGCCAGTGGAGATCGCCTTTCTAATTGACTCAGCACGTTCCCGTGATTTGGTCATCGCATTTGCTCCACCATAGGTTTCACGCAAAATCAAATAATTTTGAATGATTAAAGCCTCATTATCGCCAGAACCTTGAGCAATCTGAGCAGCCGTTAACCCCGATCGCGCGATCGCATCCGCCACACAACCAATCACATGACTAGGGCGATTGACATGGTGATCAAGTAACAGAGCAGCGGCAAACTCGGAGGTGAGTAACTGCGAAAGCGCAAATCCCTGCAACGTCTGGGAGGGTCGAAAATAGAACTGATCGAGTCGAGAAATTGCATGGAGAACTTGGACTGACTGCACTAACGCATCCATACCTGCGATCGCAAAACGTAATGCCCAAATCGGTTGACGCATAATGTTTTTATCCGCAGCGTTAACAAGTTGTTTGCCATTGAGGGAAAGCCAACCCGTCACGCCATCCATTGATATGGTATCTACGCCAAACTGTCCAAAATAATACTGAAACTCCGTAGGATACCGTCTTTTTAAATTACTCAACAAAGCAGGTAACTCACCAGCTTGTCCTGCGGAGCCTAATGTCCATTGAAAGATACCAAAACTCAAATATTGATTGTCCCAAGTATTAATGGCATCGAGACTTCCTTCATTAGCAGACGTTACCAACATCACATTGATTTCTGAGGGACTCATTTGCAACTGTTGCAGCAACCCAGAGCCATAGATAATGAAATCACGCAGCTTAAAAATGCCGAACCGATACAGTCCCAGATCCTTAGTTTTGGCAAATCGCTCCTGCTGACCAGTATTGAGCAAATTTGCGATCAGATCACTGCCTACCGTCGTAAAGGAAATCGCAATCTTATTGTGCGGATAAACTCCCTGCAAGGTATTTCGCACCATCGCCACTTCAGGATTTTGGGCGATCGGTGGTGTAGCAGGATTAGGAATCAGTAAGCGCTGACCAATTTGCAAACTTGCAGGATTCGTAATGTTATTAATCCTTGCAATCTCGCGCCAATCTCCATTTGTGCCCAAAAATCGCCTAGCTATATTAGAAAGTGTGTCTCCAGCTTGGACAATATATTCCTGCATGGCTGCCTCACTGTATTTTTAACAAAGCGAGCAAGCTCACTCTATTAGCTTAAAAATTGAACGTCTCAAACTCTACTGGCTTAAAGAGCATATTGCGATCGATCGCTGAAAAAACTTTATGATTCGTTTTCTCTGAATTTACACATTTGCAGACCAGCTTAGCAACATCCGCACGGTGAATAATCCCCGATATCGTAGGATCTTCCGTAAGCACAGCATTACCCGTCGCTGGCTCCGATTTTAGCCCTCCTGGACGAATAATCGTGTAGGTCAAGCCACTTGCCACGAGATGCTGCTCCGCCTTTTCCTTTTCCTTGAGAATTGCCCCTAAGGTTGCTAAAACCTGCGGCGCTAAGGCAACCACACTATTGCCACTACCAATCGAAGAAACGAGAATAAATTTCTGAACTCCTGCCTTCACAGCTAGATCGATCAGATTTTTATTGCCTTCACAATCTGCTCTTTCGCCGCGATCGCTAGGCAGACCACCCATCGTCGTAATCACGATATCGACATCTCCTGCTTTCGCGATCGCCGCTTCTAGTTCCGCAGCATTGAGCGCATCACCAAAGACAACCTTTGCCCCTAGAGCTTCTAGCTCCACCGCATAGGTCGGATTGCGTAAAAGGACAGTTAAATTTACCGATGGTGGTTCATTTTCCAGCAAAAGCTTGGCAACTTCTCGCCCAACGCCGCGACTCGAACCTGCTAAAAAAATATTCTGCATAATCTTGAGTTTTACTAATCCCAAAACGCTGCGTTGCAGCGCCTTGGAAATGGTTTAGATTTTGTTGCGATCGGTAAAAATTTCATAGCCAGTCTCAGTCACCAAAACCGTATGTTCAAACTGAGCCGAAAGCTGATTGTCCACCGTTACAGCCGTCCACTTATCAGCCAAAATCCTGACTCGTTTGGTTCCCGCATTCAAAATTGGCTCGATCGCTAAGGTCATCCCCGGACGAAAACGCACATTAGGCAATTGATGGGTACGGAAATTAAATACCGATGGCTCTTCATGGAGATTCCGACCAACACCATGTCCCGTAAAGTCTTCAACGATCGCAAAACCATTAGCCTTGACATGATCCTCGATCGCCCCAGCCAAATCGAGCATACAGTTACCGGGTTTGACCTGCTCAATACCCTTATATAGTGCTTCCTCAGCTACGCGCATCAACTTAGCTGCCTTTTCGCTAATTGTGCCTACACCCACCGTGATGCAAGAATCTCCATGAAACCCATTTTTAAAAGCACCAGTATCGATCTTGACCAGATCACCTAGCTTAATTACCTTTTTGGCGTTAGGAATACCATGAACGACTTCGTGATTGATACTAGAGCAAATGCTGGCAGGAAAACCGCAATATCCTTTAAAACTAGGGACAGCACCCATTTCCCGAATACGTTTCTCGGCATAAGCATCGAGATCCATCGTCGTCATACCGGGGGCAATGATTTGGGAAATCTCCTTAAGTACCGTAGCGACAATGCGAGATGATTCACGCATATAGTCCAACTCACGTTGCGACTTGATTTCAATACCTTTAGTTTGCTTAGGGGCTGCTTGCTTAGAAGCTTTTTTGCTTTCTGCGCTCGGTTTTGATCGCAGGGCACTAAGAATATTCATTAATTATTTGAGGATAGTATTTACAACAGCTAATATATTTTTAGCCTATGAGGTAACAGGATTGGTTATTTTTAGGTCAAATCGCACAATTTGACTAGCAAAACTCTCATTACTAAGCCTGCTGCCTAACCAAAATGTTTAAGAACGAGGTTCAACTATGACGCAATCTGGGATGCCTCCCGTACCGCCACCTTCCTCTGGGGGTGGTGTACCACAACAGCCACGTAATCCCGCCGCACCACCACCCGCCCAGCAGCGTGTCGCTCCTCCCAACAATCCTCAAATACCTCCTAATCCCGCAGCTCAGCAGCGTGTTGCTCCCACTGCTCAAGGAGCTGCTGGTCAAGTGCGTGCAGTTCCAAATCCCGCTCAACAGCAGGCTGCACAGCAAGCTCAACTACAACAGGCTCAACTACAAGCAAAGCAAGCTCAGGTGGCAGCAGCAGCACGCCAAGCCCAAATGGCAATCCCCACAGATACCCAGATTACAAGCGTTCCCCCTCCTCCTAACCCCCGCCCTCCAATTCGGCCAGGTCCACCTCCCAACCTACCAAATCTAGGTGTACCAGCGATTTTACAGCGTAGTTCAGGGCAACCCACCCTTGCTCAAATTGTCAAGGATGCTTATGAGCAAGGATGCTCCGATATTCATGCTGGTGTAAATGAACCAGTACGTTTTCGGAGTCGTGGCTTGATGGTGACACAGGAGCAATATCCCGTTCCCGACAAGCAAACCTTTGATACATGGCTGACCGAAATTATGGATGATAAACAAATCCAGCAATTTCGCGACACCTTAGAATTTGATGGTGCAACCCAGTACGACTTTGCCCGTTGTCGGATTAATGTCTTTGATTCGTTACGGGGATCTGCAATGGTTTTGCGACTGATCCCCCTCAAGATTCTGTCCATCGATCAACTTGGTTTACCTGAGGTATTCCGTGAACTTTGTTACACCCATAAGGGTTTGATCCTTGTCACAGGTCCTACTGGTTCAGGGAAGTCTACGACCCTAGCGGCAATGGTGGACTTCATCAATACGGAAATGCAGAAGCACTTAATTTCCATCGAAGACCCCATTGAATTTGTCCACCAAAGTAAAAAAGCGCTGATCAAACAACGGGAAGTAGGTATTCATACTCTCAAGTTCGATAATGCACTCAAGGCAGCTTTGCGTGAAGATCCCGATATCATTCTGATTGGGGAAATGCGCGACAAAGAAACTGTGAACACAGCACTGAAAGCTGCACAAACTGGTCACTTAGTATTCGGAACGCTGCACACTAATAGCGCAGTTAAAACCATTGAGCGGATTCTGAATCTCTATGAACCTGAACAACAGGGACCAATGCGAATTCAGGTGGCGGAATCCTTGGTGGGTGTTATTGCTCAGTCGCTGGTACGAACTACCGATGGCAAGCGTGCAGCTGTTCATGAAATCATGATCAATACCGATGCGGTGCGTGACTATATCAAACGTGGTGAAGTAGACGAGATTGAGGCAATCATTCCTAAATGTACCTATGAGGGAATGGTCAATATGAACCAGTCTCTCTATAAGCTCTATGAGGATGGACGCATTACGGAAGAAACTGCCGTAGAGAACTCGCCGAAGCCCAACGAAATGGCGCAAATGTTGCGTGGTCGTATGTAGCTTTGATGTAGATAGCTCTTGTGCTAACCACGTAACGGATAGCACAACCCTATGAAGCACTGTGCAAAGCACGGTGCTTCATCGTATATTTAGGGGTTTTAGGCTAGAATAATGTTTTGTTGGTCAGGTCTGTCAGGCAATGAGCGAGATAAAGAATTCGATTAATTTAGCTAATCAAGTCCAGTTTCTAGACGAATTTGAAGTCGTCGTCGTTGGTGCAGGTCATGCAGGTTGTGAAGCTGCCCTTGCTTCAGCGAGAATGGGATGCAAGACTTTACTCCTCACCCTCAACCTCGATCGCATTGCATGGCAACCCTGTAATCCCGCCGTTGGGGGCCCTGCTAAATCACAACTCGTCCATGAAGTCGATGCCCTCGGTGGCGAAATTGGCAAAATCACCGATCGCACCTATTTACAAAAAAGAATTCTCAATAGTTCGCGGGGTCCCGCAGTATGGGCTTTGCGAGCGCAGACCGATAAGCGCGAATATGCCGCCGAAATGAAGCAGGTGGTAGAAAATGAACCAAATCTCTCGGTGCGTGAGGGAACGGTCATTAATGTTTTATTAGATGCCAATCAAGGGATTTATGGTGTTGAAACTCAATTTGGTGTCGGCTATGGCTGTAAAGCAGTCATTTTAACGACAGGTACATTTCTCAATGGCAAGATCTGGGTGGGAAATCGCTCTATGTCCGCAGGCCGGGCAGGCGAATTTGCAGTCACAGGACTTACTGAAACCCTGAATGCCTTGGGCTTTGTCACCGATCGCTTAAAAACGGGAACACCTGCGCGAGTCGATCGCCGCAGTGTAGACTATAGCAAAATGGAAGTTCAGCCATCGGATGAAGAACAGAACTGGTTTAGTTTTGATCCTTCGGCATGGGTGGAACGGGAGCAGATGAACTGCTATTTAACGCGCACCACTGCGGAAACCCATCGCATCATTCGCGAAAATCTGCATCTTACGCCTGTGTATGGAGGTTTCATCGATGCTAAGGGCCCCCGCTACTGTCCCAGCATCGAAGATAAGATTGTCCGTTTTGCGGATAAAGAGAGCCATCAGATTTTTATCGAACCCGAAGGGAGGACTATTCCTGAGCTGTATATTCAAGGATTCTCCACGGGAATGCCTGAAAATATTCAACTGCAAATGTTGCGGACTCTCCCCGGATTAGAGAATTGTCAGATGCTCCGTGCAGCCTATGCGGTGGAATATGACTATATTCCTGCGACACAGTGTTATCCCACTTTGATGACCAAATTGATTGAAGGGCTATTTTGTGCGGGTCAGATTAATGGAACTACGGGTTATGAAGAAGCTGCCGCACAAGGACTCATTGCAGGGATGAATGCTGCTCTCTATGCGAAAGGGAAAGAGATGGTGGTATTGCCTCGCGCCAGTAGCTATATCGGTACGCTCATCGACGATCTATGTACAAAGGAATTGCGCGAACCCTATCGGATGTTGACGAGCCGTTCTGAATATCGCTTGATTTTGCGATCAGACAATGCCGATCGCCGCCTGACACCCATCGGTCGTGAAATCGGACTAGTCGATGATCGCCGTTGGCAAATGTTCTGTGACAAGCAAGAGCGTGTCCATGCGGAAGTGCAACGTCTCAATGAAACTCGCGTCAAGGAAAAGGATGAACTCGGTCAAAGGATTACTGCTGAGACTGGTGAAGTAATTCGTGGGGCAATTACCCTCTCTGACCTATTGCGTCGTCCTAAGTTTAACTATGCGGAGTTAATTCACTATGGCTTAGCCGATGACAATTTGAATCGCTTTGAACGTCTTGCCGCCGAAATTGAAGTAAAGTATGTCGGCTATATCCAGCGTCAAGAGCATCAGATTGAGGAAGTTGCCAAACATAGCGATCGCAAGCTGCCACCAGATATTGATTACAATGCGATCGAGACTCTTTCTAAAGAATCAAGAGAAAAGCTCAGTAAAATTCGACCCATGACGATTGGACAAGCAAGTCGCATTGGTGGTGTAAACCCTGCGGATGTTAATGCCTTACTTGTTTATCTAGAGATTCAACATCGCCTTGCCAGCAAAACAAAATAGAAGCAAATAGAAAAGACGCGCTATGCACGTCTTTTCTATTTGAAAAACAATTAAAAATGAGCGGACTGATCGCTCTATTTACTAAATCATCACCAACGATGCGTAAATATATTTCCTTGAGATTTTGTGTCAATTTCGGTGCAGGTCTTTTACTGGTACTGGGATTAACGGTGATGTTTGGTTGGTATACAGGCTCACATCAATTAATTCAGCTCAATCCCCGATTTGTACCCATGCAATTTAATACATCGTTGGGTTTTATTGGTGCTAGTCTTGCACTCATGGGACTAAATAATCAATATAGGAAAGTATCCCTGTATATCGGGATATTGTTGGTATTGCTGGGTGGTTTAACCCTAACCCAACAAATTTTAGGAGTGAATTTCTATATTGATGAATTGTTTATGGAACATTACATCGTCACTGACACTTCACAACCCGGACGTATGGCTCCTAATACTGCTCTGGCATTCCTGCTCAGTGGCATTTCGCTCTTAGTCATGTCAGTCAAAAATATTAACCTCAACCAATATTTGGTTGGGAGTGTATTGGGAGCCTTAACAATGGGGTTAGGTAGTGTTGCTTTTTTGGGATATTTGTCCCATGTGGAAACAGCCTATGGGTGGGGAAAACTCACAAAGATGGCGCTCCATACTTCCGTTGGCTTTATGGCGACTGGGCTGATGCTGATGCTCGAAGCTCGCTATTTAAGTTTGCAGATTAAGCAAAAATTGCCAATTCTATTTTTACCCCTGAGTCTCATTGTTTTAGGTTTTACGATTACGATTTGTCTTTGGCAAGCACTTTATTCTTCGCAGTTGTATGTGATGACCAGATATGGGATTACCACTTCCAATTTTGTTGCTGAAGGTATTTTGATTTTTGGAGGAATCTTCTCAATTGTAATTGCGATCGCTGTGTGGTTAGCGTCTAGATCCTATGAGCAGTTACAAGCACTGCGACTTGCCCAAGCAGAAATTTTGGAGTTGAATCAACAATTAGAAACACTATCCTATATCGACAGCTTAACCGAAATCCCTAATCGTCGAGCCTTCAATATTGCGATCGATAGAGAATTAGGACGCGCCTATCGCCATAAGCATTCCCTTGCATTGATTCTGTTTGATGTCGATTATTTCAAAAGCTATAACGATCATTATGGGCATCTGGCGGGCGATCATTGTCTTCAAGTGGTTGCCCATACGATTAACAACATGGCTAAGCGCAAAACTGATATGGCAGCAAGGTATGGGGGCGAAGAATTTGTACTGTTACTACCCGAAGCCAATTTGACTGATGCCGAAAAACTTGTGGGAATTACTCTCAAGGCGATCGCTGATTTAAAGATTCCTCACGCCTACTCACAGGCTAGTCCCTATGTGACAGTCAGCGCGGGTATTTGTGCTTGTATTCCTCAATATGAAACCACTGTCAATGATCTCATTCAAATAGCCGATCAAGGACTATATGCAGCCAAATCTAGGGGCAGAGCTTGTTTTGTAGCGATCGCCAATTAACCAAAAAAGATGATCCAAATCGGTAGCATTAAAAATAAACCAATGAAGGAGAAGGCGATCGTGCTAATTAGCAAATCGCGATCAAGGTTATAGACTTCCGCCAGAATTAATACCGATAGCCCTGTAGGGGTTCCTGACATCAGGGTGAGGATTAAACGCGGATCATGTCTTAAGCCAAAAGCAGTCGAGCCTAAACCGATCGCTAAAGGCACGATCGCCACTCGCAAAAAAGCGGCGATCGCCGCAGGTTTGAGGCTTTCCCATTTCTCGATTTTGCCAAGGCGTAAACCGACGAGAGACAATGCAAAGGCGATCGTCACCCATACTCCAGCATCTAGCCCCGACTCGATCGCTGCGGGTAAACCAATGGGGCGAGTATACCAGCCGATCGCAAAAGCCCATAGACTTGGAACCGTGGCTACATCGAGCAACAATTTCCACCAAGGTGGCTTGACCTCGCTCTTCCCAAAATAGCTAGCAATAAATACGGCAATCCCATAATTTCCCGCCACATTACTAGCAATGCTATACAAAACCGCCCAATCGGCATAGCTAGAACTCGCAAGGGAATTAGTCAGCGTCAAGCCCACAAAGCCCGTATTACCAAGCATCGTCGCCAAAATGAAGCTGCCCAAACTAGAGCGATCGCTATGTTCCTGCTTGGCAAATTGCCAACCGATGAGGGCTAGTAGCCAACTAAGCACTAAAGCGGCGATCGCCACATAGGGAATGTAGGGTGTATCCGAAAACTGCGTATGTCTAGCAAGGACAAATAGTTGTAATGGGACTCCTATCCAATAGAGACCAACTCCAAGAAATTTAGAAGTATTGATTGGCGCGAATCGGGAAATTAATAAACCAACCCCTGTCCATAGAAGCAAAGGAATATATGCATTGATCAGATCACCAAAATGGAAGATAGACCAGAAGTCATCAGGATTAGTTAGCAGCATTCAGCATCCATTCGGTAATACCATCAGCAAGGGTTTTGGCAAGCAACTTTTGCTGCTGCGGATCGATAATCCATTCAAATTCATCGGGATTGATCATAAAACCTAATTCTAGAAGTACTGCTGGTGTAACCGTAGAACGAACTAATGCTAAGTTATTCCAGTAAACGCCATATTCACGGCGATGCAGCTTTTGGGAAACATAGTTATGGATAAACTTAGCGAAGTCCTGAGACTGTGGATTGTACCAAAAAGCCCCAATTCCTGATGTATTAATCGCATCACCATTATCGGGCAAGGCATTGTAATGCAGGCTGATGGAGACCGTTGGTTCCTCCTGTTCGATTTTGGCAACTCTGGGGGCTAAATCTAGATCAATATCATCGGTACGAGTCATTACTACCTTCGCCCCACGATTTTGCAATTCCTCTTGCAGGAGTTTGGAAACAATCAGGGTGACATCCTTTTCAGGATATCCCGTTGGACCTCGTGAGCCTAAGTCTTCATTACCACCATGTCCTGCATCTAAGAGGATTTTCATGCCATTGAGAGGTTGAGGTTCTTTATTTGCAGTAGAGAGAACTGGTGGATGCTTGAGAGAAACAATCAGATTTGTACCTTGATAACGAACCTTATAACCCCATTGCTGTTTTGGTTTGAGGCCAATTGTATAGGTGACTTTATCAGGATCAGACTGCAACCATTCCAATTTATTGATGATGGATTCGGGGACAATGGAAATAGTGTCAGTTTGAGACGTGACGTTATATAGAGTCAATGTAAAGGTGCGATCGCCTTGACTGACAGAAATCGGGACGTTGCATTCCAGGGGAACAACGATCTCTGTCCAAATATTCTGCGGATCGTATTTATCGATCGCTATCCTTGTACTAATTCCGCGCACTAGCGATCGCGGCTGTGTGTCAGTATCAAATACTTTCACAAAGCGTTCTCTCACCCAGCCACCATAATCGAGCCGCAGCCATTCCCCCTGTTTGCCTGTGACTAGAGCTTTAACGCCTTGGGGTAAGGGAGTAAGGCGCGAAAAGTCAGTACTTGCACCAGTTCTGGCATCCGCAGTTGCCGTAATTTCGGCAATCTGGAGTTTTTTCGGCGAGAGAATTTCGACGGAGCCTTGCGCTTTTTGTTTAACAATGCGATCGCCTAGGCGCATTTCATATTCAGGCTGACCAAGTTGGCTAGGCGTTTCAAAGGTAGCGCAGCCACGGAAATAACCTGAAGGCGATTCGGCACTAGCTGCGTTATTCCCTGTTAGTACCGATGAATTCGGGGGTAGTTGAATATTACGGCGGCGAGGTAAGAGAGGAATTTCGCGATCGCCAATTCTAGCGACAACTTGGGCATTAGGTGTGGCGATCGCATCAAAGCAAATTCTTTCATTGGGCTGTCGCGCAATATTGACAGCAGGGAATAGAGAATTTCCGATAAAGCCTATGTCCTTGGGCGGTAAGGTAATTCTTGATTCCCGCACAACCTTCACTGTGATTTCCTTGTCACTATTGCGATCGCCCGTAGGATTGGTGTACTTGAGCTGAAAAATATTTTCACCAATCCGAAGCGGCAAACTTGGGGCGAAATGCCCTGCGTTACTCCGTGATATCACCTTGCCGTTAATACTGACCTGACCATCCTTGGGGGCAGTACCAATAAAAAATAGGCGATCGTCGGTGGTGGTATGTTGTAACGGCGGATAGGTGAGATGTAGTTGTGTGGGTGGGATAAAGTTTTGGGCGCTTGTTGCGGTAGCAATAAAAAAGCTCAACATCCCAATTAGAAAAATTCCTATCTGTCGCCGCATAATTCCTAGTGCTTATCTAAAAATAGAGATCTAACGCATCGCTATTTAATACTATCCCCATAAGTAAGTCGCTAGGCTTAATTATTTGTAGGATGCGTTAGTGCAACGTAACGCATCCATTAGTTAAAGATGATGGGTTACGCGATCGCTAACCCATCCTACATTTAATTCCAACAGCCTACTAGGCAGTCACAATTAAAATTTGCCCGCGAAGTGGACGAATCCGCTTCTTAGAGTTCATTAAGCAGATGGACTTAGCAGAATCTACAGCACAAAACGCTATATTCTGAATTTAGTAAATTTCAAGAAAACTAATTAAATTAATTCAAAAATGAAAATTTTAGTAATGGGTGGCACAAGATTTATTGGTGTGTCACTGGTCAAATTGTTGGTTGATCAAGGACATGAAGTAACCCTCTTTAACCGTGGTAAAAAGCCTTCACCCGTTGCAGGACTCCGCACAATTATTGGCGATCGCACTGATCCCCAACAACTACGCGACAAACTTAGTGGCGAATCCTTCGAGGCAATTTTTGATAACAATGGGCGTGAACTTAGCGATACCCAGCCCCTCGTCGAAATTTTTCGCGATCGCCTCCAGCATTTTGTCTATATGAGTTCGGCAGGTGTCTATCTTGATAGTGACATCCTGCCCTACCACGAAACCGATGCCGTTGATCCCAAGAGTCGTCACAAGGGCAAGCTCGATACAGAATCATATTTGCAACAAGTCCGTGCCGAATCTGGCTTTCCCTATACTTCCATTCGCCCCACTTACATTTATGGCCCCAGAAACTACAACGATGTAGAAGCTTGGTTCTTTGATCGCATTGTGCGCGATCTCCCGATTCCGATCCCCGGCAATGGCAAGTTTATTACCCAGCTTGGTCATGTTGCAGATCTTGCTAGTGCTATGGCAGCAGTCCTAGGCAATCAAAAAGCGATCGGCGAAATTTACAATATTTCCGATACGCGCTATGTTACCTTTATCGGACTTGCCAAACAATGTGCGATCGCCGCAGGCAAAGATCCTAGCTCATTGAATTTTGTCTATTACAATCCTAAGGATTTTGACTTTGGCAAAAAGAAAGCATTTCCTTTCCGTCTCCAACATTTCTTTGCCTCCGTCACCAAGGCAACCCAAGATCTCAACTGGCAGCCCAATTACGATCTATTATCTGGCTTAAAAACTTCCTTCGAGCAGGACTATCTCCCATCAAATCGTCATCAAGCTGACATCGATTTTTCAACAGATGAACAAATCTTGAGATAGATAAAGCAATTTAGAAAATTAAAGAGAATTCTGTTACAAATTGCCACAACTCTCTTTGGGTATACTATCCGTAGTTTTATAAGTGGAAAAAAGCAAGAATCGATTACCGATTCTTGCTTTTTCTTGCCATTGCACTGTGAGAAGTACAGTGCAACTGACTTATACCGAACTCACGTTCATTGAGGATTTCTATAAGAAAAAATAGAACCAAAAGCTGTGGCGCACGCGCAGCTTGCGCCACAGCTTTTAGGGTTTATATTTAATTGTGTCCAGCTACTTATCTGTGTTTATGCTTAGATTAAAGAGATATGTATATTTTATGTTTTAAGATTCTATAAGCTCCTATTTCAAGCAGATATTTTTTGCTTTGTATTTTGAAACTATGAAGATGAAACCTATAGCTTATGATGCAATTATTTATTTAATTATTTTATTCTTAGGATGTCTATCTGGGGGGGTTCTCCTTGCTGCCTATAACGCGAACCAGTTGATTTGGCTAGGCAACTATCTAGTTACACTGAGGTTAGTACAAACAGGCAGCTCTTCAATTAGTTTGGCGATCGCTTGGCTATCTGTATGGTTTTGGGCTAGTGTATTTATATGGGCAAAGCCCTCTAAACTTATACAAACTGATGGACCAACTACTGCTCTATGGTTACTTTTATCTTGGACAATAGCCATTAGCATAGTTTTTTTGTTAGGGTTTGCTAACCAGAGAATGTCAAAATTAGGGCTAACTAAAAACCAATCTAAATATGGATTAGTAGTAATTGTCTGGGCAGCAATGATACTTGGTTGGAGTATATACCAATGGCTTTAATACAAATTTAATCAGATTAGTTAATAATTGTTTTATGGATAGACCTATTAGAAATTATAACGATAGGGATGCTAACTACTACATGCATCAAATTCCTATTGGTATTCTAGACAAACTAAGTGAGGAAGAAAGAGAAAATATAAAATCAGTAATCAATACTGCTATTCCTCGACCTGCACCAAAGTTGATTGATTTACGCTTTATTATCGATCTAGTTTTTGCTCGCTATTTTGTTGTTTTATTGATCGGTAGAGATATTCGTAAACAACAAAGGCAATATCAAGTTAATGGAATCACCAAAATTGCTAATATCATTGTGGCAATTTTATTGATTATTGCTATGAGTCTCCTGATCAGCTCAGTAACAATTTTAATTGTTTATCTTGTTAAATCTTCATTAGGTATAGATATAATGCCTGGTCATATTACTAACGTTTTATTCCCTAAGAAATAACTATAAAATTTTAGTTTTTATTTATTGTAAACTCGGTTATAAAAATATTGATTATAGGACGAATTATTGAAACTAAAATATTCTACAGATATTCAAAAACTGGTCAATAAATTGCGTAAATTATCCTAATTTTTTACATATAAAAGTTGTTAATCTGGATCGATATTATAGCTAAATATAAGGATTTTTAAATAAGCTGTAAGTTTTCTTGAATCTCTTTCTGTAATGAATGAAAGTTATTCACAGTCTTAAATTTATTGAGATATATTCCTCTTACCAACTTTAAAATAGAAAAGGAGTATGATTAGCAAGTATTAGAAAGTGCGGTATGCTTCTAAAATGTTAGGTATCGTAGCTTCTAAGTTGTCGTTGCCACTCTGGAAAGCTAAAATTATAGACTCATTAGTTGAGTAAAGCTCATAAAATACATGGAATGTTACAGAGGTTACACAAAATGTATGCCTTACTAGTTATAGAAGATGATGATGATATTCGAGATAACATTTGTGACATTCTTGAACTGTCAAAATATCGTGTTATTTCCGCAGCAAATGGACGGGAGGGATTGGAGCTTGCCAAGCAGCAAACACCAGATTTAATTTTATCTGATGTGCAAATGCCTGAAATGGATGGCTATGATCTTTTGGCGGAAATTCGTCAAGATCCAAGACTGACAATAATTCCCTTTATCTTTTTAACTTCCTTAGCTGATCGCCAAGATTTACGCCAAGGTATGTTAAAAGGGGCTGATGATTATCTCACTAAACCATTGAATCGTGAGGAATTACTAGAAGCGATCTCAGCTCAGCTTAGTAAAAAAGCGAAAGTCGATCAACATTATCAAGAAGTTGCCCAAAATATTGCTCAAAATATTGCCCAAGAACAGTTAGACCGTCTCCTGTACTTTGACACCTTGACTCAACTTCCTAATCGACTAGCTTTAAGAGAGCATTTGGACAAGGTAATTGCCGAGACTTTACCGTTATCTCCGATTCCCATTCTGCTTATCGATATTGATCGCTTTGCGATGATTAATGATTCAAGGGGAGAAGAATTTGGGGATATCCTTCTGCAAGTAATTGCACAACGCATTATCGATACAGTTCACGAAGATGATACGATTTGTCGTCTCAGTGGAGATGAATTCGCGATCATCCTATCAACATCTAATCCCAAAGCAGAAGCTGATAATGTTGCTAAATCTTTATTGGAATCTTTTGCTACACCATTTGTTGTGGGAATGACTGAGGTGTATGTCACTGCGAGCATTGGTATTTCTCTCTATCCCAAAGATGCCAATGGGATCATGCAGCGAGCTAATCTGGCCTTGCAAGAAGCTAAGCGTCGGGGTGGTAATTGTTATCAGTTTTTTGATGAAGCGCAAATTAGGATGCCGCTAAGCTTAGAATTACAGACAGACTTACACCATGCTCTTGATAATCAAGAATTTGAACTTCACTATCAGCCTCAGGTAAATATTGCCACAGGAGAGATGTTTGGGTCGGAGTCCCTCATTCGTTGGAATCACTCCTCTGAAGGGACTGTTTCTCCAATGAAGTTCATCCCGATCGCTGAGAGCAATGGTTCTATTATTGAAATTGGTGAATGGGTTCTCAAAACTGCATGTCAACAGGTAAAAGCAGCTCAAAAGTTGATCTACCACAATGCCATTCAAAATGCTGGAACGGATCTCCAAAATTTAAATGTTCCCTCACTCAAAGTGTCTGTAAATCTTTCGGGAAGACAATTTCAACAACAGAATCTCAATAAACGCATCTTAGATATTTTGGAAGAAACCTCTTTCGATCCTCAGTATTTAGAACTAGAGATTACAGAAACTACAGTTGTCCATAACATTGATGCTAGTTTAGCTAAGTTGATGGAATTAAAAGCGATTGGTGTAAAGCTATCCATTGATGATTTTGGTACAGGATTCTCCTCGTTAGCCTATATCAAGAAGTTTCCCTTAGATACTCTCAAAATCGATCGCTGCTTTGTGCAGCATATTGATACTGATGCTCAAAATCGGGCGATCGCCAAAGCCATTATCACGATGGCAAAGAGTCTTGACTTCAAGACCGTTGCTGAGGGTGTAGAAACTCAAGGTGAACTCAAAGTTCTGCAAGATTTAGGTTGTGATAGCATTCAAGGCTATTACTACAGTCGCCCACTCCCCTTTGATAGGTTCTGTACCTTTATTACCGATGGCAAACGCCTATAGTTTGTAACTGCTTAGGGTTCTGTGATTTAGATTTTTTGTGGCACGGCGAAGCCGTGCCACAAAAATTATGTCCTATAGATAGGTGCTTGTTTACAAATAATCAATAATTGCGTCAGCTACACGGTTAATAGCGCCTTGTTCGCCTAAGCTTGACCTTACTCTTGTATAGCCATCAAGCATAGTCTGCCTCGCCTGTGGATTAGTTAGCAACTCTAAGCCACTCTCCGCGATCGCTTCAGGAATGGCATCATTTTGAACAAATTCAGGGACAACTGATTCCATATTTACCAAATTGACTGGCGAAATGAATGGCAATTGCAGCTTAACAATGTAACGGGCAATCCAAGCCGTAATCGCACTAACTCGATATAAAATCACCTGCGGTACATTCAGCAAAGCTGTCTCTAAGTTCACCGTTCCCGATTTACTCAGTACCAAATCGGCAGCACTGATGGCTACTTGAGATTGTCCTGAAATAATTGTGGCATTAATGTCATATTCCTTGAGTAACTTCTCAACTTCGGGGCGATAACGCTCTAGGGATAGCGGCAACCAAAATTTGACGTGGGGTAACTTGGTTTGGATAATTTTGGCAGCCTTCAGAATGATGGGCATGACTGATCGGAGTTCTTGGGTACGAGATGCTGGCAATAAAGTCACGACCAAATCATCATCAGCGATACCTAACAGTTTCCGAGAAGCCATGCGATCGGGAATTTTTGCCATCAAATCTACAAAGGGATGTCCGACCCATTGCACATTTGTCCCTTGCTTTTCGTAATAAACTGCCTCTTGGGGGAAAATCGCTAGCAATTTGTCAGTAAAAGCAGCGATCGCCTTGGTGTTTTTGTCATTAAAAGACCAGACCCATTCTTGGGGTGCGATGTAATAAATTACAGGTACATTTAGCACGCGCTTGGCAAAGTAACCCATACCTTGATTGGGCATCATGTAATCAATCAGGACGGCAACATCGGGTGGCGAATTTTTTAAGGATTTCTTGGCATTTTCCTGTAGCCGAATCGTTGGCAAAATGTACGGTATAGCCTCAACAGCACCAATTGAACCAATACCCACAGTATTACCAAGTAGCTTTGCGCCCACAGCTTCCATGCGATCGCCACCCAGTCCAATAATCTCTAGCTCAATCCCTTTAAGGGCAGCCCGTTCTTGTAATGCTTCAATTAAAATCGCCCCATGCCAGTCGCCTGACACTTCGCCTGTACTGATAAATATGCGGCGTTTCATTTTAATTTCTGAGCTAGATTCCATATTGAATTGTAAAAGTAGTTTGTGCCATATTATTTCACTTCAAATTTCAATCTAAAGTGCAACATATCGCATTTCATTATGGTACACTCGTAAAGGTCAAAAATTTGGACTAGAAAGAAGTGCCTAAGCTCAAAACTCGTAAATCTGCCGCCAAGCGATTCAAGGTGACGGGTAGCGGCAAGTTTGCTCGCCGCCACGCTGGTCGCAACCACCTACTAGAGCATAAGTCCACTGCCCGTAAGAGCAGATTGGGTCAAATGGCTATAGTTGACGAAACTGATAATGACAGAGTAAGCGCAATGATGCCTTACGCCTAAGAGGTTTTTACAGGGTGCTAAGCATCCTGTAAAAAATTAAATAAAAAACAAATCACGATAATAACGAAGCCATGACGAGAGTAAAACGCGGTAACGTAGCTAGAAAGCGCCGCAATAAGGTATTAAAATTAGCCAAAGGCTTTCGCGGATCGCACTCTAAGCTGTTCCGCACTGCTAACCAGCAGGTAATGAAAGCTCTTCGTAACGCCTACCGCGATCGCCGCAAGAAGAAGCGCGATTTCCGTAGTCTTTGGATTACCCGCATTAATGCTGCGGCTCGCCAACAAGGTCTGAGCTATAGCAAATTTGCTGGTCTACTGAAGAAAGCAAACATCGATATCAATCGTAAGATGCTTTCGCAAATTGCGATCCTTGATCCTCAGGCATTTACGGCGATTGTCGATAAAGCCAAGTCTCTTGCTTAGAGAATGTACTCACACCGCAGAGCGGTAGAGTGTTTATCCTCTTAGTTGAATAAAAAAATTAAACAAAAAAGCTCGGCTATTAGCTGAGCTTTTTTGTTTAGGGACGCGCAGGAAAATAAGGAACCGATTTTTTGTGGTGCGGCTTTGCCGCACCACAAAAAATCGGTTCCTTGTTAAATCGCAGAACCCTTAAGCTTTTTTGTCACCTAAATGTCACCTAAAATAAGTTATCTTGGTCAAGTGTTTAAAAACGACAGATTTGACCAAATTTTTTTGGATTTTTTGAGGAGAAGCTTCTGTGAGGAAAGCGCAGAGGAATATTGGGGTATTAGTCACGATCGCCATATTTTTGCTGCCTCTAAACAGGGCAAATATGGTGATTGCTTCGGAAATCACTCCAGAAATCAATACCATTGATAAAATTCAAAAGCGCGGCAAGTTATTGATTGGGGTCAAAGATAATCTGCCACCCTTAGGATTTCGCGATCGCGATGGCAATTTATCAGGGTTAGAAATTGACATTGCCCGTGAATTAGCCAAGGAGCTAAATCTTCCCATAGAGCTTGTGCCATTAAAAAATCGCGATCGCCTGTCCGCATTACAAAATAATCAAGTGGATTTAGCGATCGCCCAAATTACGGTCACAAATAATCGTTCACGCCTAGTTGATTTCTCGTTGCCATACTACACCGACAGCACCATTGCGATCGCTCAGCGTGACCTCTCCATCCAAGAACTGCGACAACCGATAGCGATCGCCGTTCTCAAAAATTCGGCAGCGATCGCTGTGATTCAATCACAATTTCCTAAGGCAGCAATTATTGGAGCTAGTTCCTATCAAGATGGTTTAGATGCTTTGCAATCGGGCAAAGTTAAAGCTTTTGTGGGTGATCGTAGCAGTCTCACTCAATGGCTAAAAGAGCATCCTGACTACGCGATCATTGGTCAACCTTTAGCCGTTCATAGTTTAGCGATCGCTTTACCGCGTGGAATACAACATTTAGATTTTCGCGATCGGGTCTTTGCTATTGTGGAGAAATGGCGCAAAAATAGCTGGCTGACAGACAGGGTGAAATATTGGGGACTGTAGACTATTTCAGTGATTAACTAAGTAGTTGGGCGCAATTAAATATAAAAACCTAAAAGCTGTGGCGCACGCGCAGCGTGCGCCACAGCTTTTGGTTCTATTTTTTAATTATGCATAGCTACTTATCCATTATCCTGATGTTTTACGAAGGGCAAGAAATGCTTCATAAAATCGCGCTTGCCGATTGGTGCTCCTGCCATCCGCATAATGTCATAGGCCGTCGTCATGTGGAAATAAAAGTTTGGCATCAGAAAATCATCTACATAAATGAGTCCAAGGACTTCCGCATACAACCCTTGTCCAAAATCAATGCGCTTTATCTCTGAAAGTTTTACATCAGCAACATTGATACTCTTCAGCAGTTCTTGAGTCGATGCAATATGACCATGAGCTTCAGCTAAAGAGTCTACATTCGGGTTGAGGTTGCTTTCCGCCTGTCCTAAGCACCACAATGCAAAGTTACGGGGCTGGTTGCAGGTAAATGCAATCTGTGTACCGAAAGGAAACATATCAGGTGCTATACGTTGCTGCAATAGAGACCCTATACTCTCTCCGAAATGACTCTCCGCTACATCTAAGAGATGACTCAAGGTATCTAGTCTAGAACTGAAGATATTTTGTAGAGCTCTGATCTTCTGACTTTCCATAGGATTTCTACATCTGATATAGCTATAGCAATTTTAAATGTTTTATGGAAGCGTAACCCTTCACGCTTCCATAAACCCAAAAATCTGCACATACTAAATATTTTCACAATTGGTAAGGCAGTATAGATTTTGGAAACAAGAAGCTGTAGTAGATGGTCTACATTGGTGTTATAGCAGTTTTCAATTTGCCGTCAGCAAAATGAAAGAGCAAAAACCTTACCGAGATTAATTTTTTGTTTTTAAATGAGCATATAGCGTATACCAATCTAGTGAAGTAGAGGGTTGTGTCCCCGCCGAAGGCGGGAACACAACCCAAAGCGCTATATGCTCATTTGAAAACTGCTATAGATAAAAAATGACTGTGTTTGAGGATGGCGTTGTGGAAAAAGAGATAAAAAAGGGGATCAACAAGAGCATCAAAACAAGCTTTGTGAATTTGCTTGCCTCTAGTTTTTTGCTTAGCATTGGTATGAGTGCGATCGCAACCCTTCCTTTCGTTGCATCCACCCCAGTTCATGCCCAATCCGATGAAGATACGAATATTCGCGTTTATAAATTAGCTAGTCCTGCGGTTGTATCTATCCAATCTCAAAGTGGTAGTGGCAGTGGCTCAATCATTGATCCTACGGGGTTGATTTTGACCAATGCCCATGTTGTGCGGGGTGTCACTACAGTCAATGTTGTCCTCAGCGATAAGCGTCGATTTCGTGGTGTCGTGATAGCTAGCACCCGCAATCCAGATCTTGCCTTGATTAAGCTAGAGGGCGTGACGACCAGTTTACCGACAATTCCGATCGCGACTTCCAGTGGTATTCAAGTGGGGCAGCGAGCTTTTGCGATTGGGAATCCCTTTGGGCGCTTTGCGGGGACACTCACCACAGGCATCATCAGCCGTATCGATCGCGATCGCAAATTATTACAAACCGATGCTGCCCTCAATCCTGGAAATTCGGGAGGTCCTTTGCTCAATAGTCGTGGTGAACTGGTGGGCGTAAATACCGCAATTTTTACACCTAACTCTACTAATAGCGGTATTGGACTAGCGATCGAAGCAGATACCGTGAATCAATTTATTGCGGCTGTCCGCCAAGGCACGATTACGAATAATTCCACAGCTAGTCTGCCAAGTCCCAGTACCTTGACCCTTGATGGCAATGCGATCGCTGCCACTCTCAATGCCAATGACAAAACCTTGCCCGATGGTAGCTATTACAAAGCTTATCAATTTCAAGGTCAAGCAGGTCAATCGGTGGTGATCGAGATGCGCGGTAATGGTATCGATCCCTATTTAGTGTTATTTGATCCGAAAGGGCGCAAGATTGCAGAAGATGATGATGGCGGTGGCGGTAAAAATGCTCGTCTTGCTATTACCTTACCTAGCACAGGCAGATATACGCTCTATGCTAATTCCTACGAAGTCGGGGAAGCTGGCTCCTTTACAATCTCAGGACGTTTGAGCAATAACTTCACCGCAGATGCAACAGGCGATCGCGAAGTGCTTTTGCAAAAAAATGGCATTTTAGGCTCTCAAAGTCGTGTTTTAGCTAGGGATGGCAGTCTTTTCGACACCTTTAGTTTTAATGGACGAGCAGGGCAAGTTGTGAAAATTGAGCTAATTAGCGCTGATTTTCATCCTTATTTAGTTCTATTTGCCCCAAATAGCAAAGTTTTAAAGGAAAACAATGGCTTACCTAGCCGTAATAATGCCTCTATGACCGTTGAACTACCTTTCACAGGAACCTATAAAACGATAGTCAATGCGTTCGATCGCACAGGTAGAGGAGCTTATCAACTTATTGTGAAAAAGTTGCGATAAATCCCAACAAAAAAGCCTTGCTCTGCAAGGCTTTTTTGTTTATAGCGTAGGTTGGCGCTTGTGCCATTCCGTTGATTGCTCATAGGCGTAGGCAACTTGCAGCAACACGTCTTCTCGCAAGACATTAGCAACTAACTGGAGACCGATGGGTAAACCTTTAGAGTCAAACCCGCAGGGAATGCTAATTCCAGGTAGTCCCGCAAGGTTGACAGGAATAGTCATCAAATCCGATAGATACATCCCAAGGGGATCTTCAGTTTTACTGCCAGCTTGGAAAGCGGTAGTCGGAGCTGTGGGGCAGACTAAAACATCAACTTTTTCAAAGGCTTTTTGGAAGTCTTGCACAATCAAAGTTCTGACTTTCTGCGCCTTCAGGTAATAGGCATCGTAATAACCTGCGGACAATACATATGTCCCAATCATGATCCGTCGCTTGACCTCTGCCCCAAAGCCTTGTTCGCGAGTATTTTCATACATACTCAGCAAATTATCGGCATTTTCATCCCGCAAGCCATACTTTACGCCATCATAACGAGCGAGGTTTGCTGATGCCTCTGATGGAGCAATGATGTAATAGGTGGGCAATCCATAACGGAAACGCGGACAGGAAATTTCGTAGACCTCTGCACCCATGCTCTCGAAATGGGCGATCGCTTTTCTGACCGCAGCTTCTACTTCACTATCTAAACCTTCGCCGAAGGTTTCGGTAATCACTCCAACTTTTTTGCCCTTGAGGGATTGAGTCAAATCAGGGGTTAATAAAGCTGCATAGTCAGGAATCTCTGTCTTAATGCTTGTTGAATCCTTAGGGTCATAACCTGCGATCGCGCCCAAGAAAATTGCTGCATCTTCAACGGTGTTAGCAAAAGGTCCAATTTGATCGAGGGATGAAGCAAAGGCAACTAACCCAAATCTGGAAACTAGTCCATAGGTAGGCTTTAGTCCTACCACACCACAATAGGAAGCAGGTTGACGAATCGAGCCACCCGTATCGGAACCTGTAGCAATGACACATTCACCGCTAGAAACTGCTGCTGCCGAGCCACCTGACGATCCTCCCGGAACATAGTCCGTATTCCAAGGATTCGTAGTCTGGGCGATCGCTGAATTTTCTGTAGAGCTACCCATTGCAAACTCATCGAGGTTGGTTTTACCAACCATCACGGCTCCAGCTTCGCGCAATTTTGCCGTAATCGTTGCTTCATAGGGTGGTACAAAATTTCTGAGCATATTGGAGCCACAGGTGGTAGGCATCCCTTTGACGCACATATTGTCTTTCATGCCAAGGGGGACACCTGCCAGTGCTGGCAAGGTTTCACCTGCGGCGATCGCGGCATCAATGACCTTTGCTTGGGCGATCGCCACTTCGGGAGTAACAGTGACAAAACTATGTAATTTCGGTTCTAGCCGATCAATGCGATCTAAAAACTCTTGAGCAATTTCAGTTGCTGATCGCTCTTTATTGATTAAGGTTTGCCGAATTTGGGCGATCGATGACATAAACAATCTGATGGGTTATTGGGCAGAATCCCAATTATAAAACTAAACCAGCTAATGCTAACGATGGGGTAATTTAACAAATTTTCTGGACAAGTGCCGAGAAAGCAAATACAATATACCCGCAAATTAAGGTACGTTCGCACCGCTTGGAGGTCATTATTCCTGAACCGCTAACCCTGACTGTGAGTTTACGAGGCAGCCGCGAAGTCAAGGACACCTATCAATTGATCCGCCTCACAGGTCTTCTCGACGCTTTCTCTGAGCCAGCCTTTAAAAAGGTAATTGGCAAATGCGTTGAGGATGGTCCTTCTAACGTGATTTTAGATCTGTCAACCATTGATTTTGTCGATAGCTCTGGTCTTGGGGTTTTGGTGCAAATGGCAAAAAAAACTCAGGGACTGAATGGTACTCTTCAGATTATTACCAATCCTAGAGTTACTCAAACTGTCAAACTAGTTCGCTTAGACCAATTCCTGTCGCTCCAGACCTCAATCGATGAAGCTCTGGCAAAAATTGATCAACCCAAAAAGGACTAGTCTAAAGTCAATCACCAGCTAGATATATCGAGATAAAACTCGACGTAAAAATTTAATACTTGAGTCGAGCAAAAAAATTGAACAAAATTTCGTGCTAGACCTTTGGGGAGATTAAACGGGGCAAATCTTCTTGTTTTTATATATATGGTGAAATCAGACTACAGGATTCAATAGGCTTGCTAGTGTTATTTCACCGAAGAATAAAAACCTCTATCTAAATCTATTGTCTTGAGATTGTGCCGATTTAGGCAGAATCAACTTATGATGTAAGTAAGACAAAATTTATCAACACTGATGGGCAAGCATTGCTTGCCCATCAGTGTCTAAAATAAATGTAAATGTTAAGTATCTAAGTCAGTATCTAAACATTTTTGTCTAAACGTAACTTAAGCAAACTAACTATCGTGTAACGGCATTATTCTGTAATGTCTCTTAGCCTAACCATTGACAATATCGCTGAGATTCCAGCTTCTGCTCTAGCCTATATTGGAGACGCTATCTATGAAACGCAGATGCGATTGCATTACTTACTCCCGCCACGCACTGCTAAGCAATATCACCAACTTGTAGTCAGTCAAGTTAGAGCAGAGCAACAAGCCAAACTTCTTGAAAAACTTGATCTTACAGAATTTGAGTCCGATCTCGTAAGACGCGGACGCAACGCTGCGGGATCTGTTCCACGTAAAGTCGATCCTAGTATTTATCAAAAGGCAACAGGATTTGAGGTGCTGATTGGTTATCTTTACTTAACTGATCGCGATCGCCTCGACCAAATTTTTACTCAGCTACTTAGCCACATCGATCCCCCATCGCCATGACATCGCAACCCAAACTGAAATCGAAGAAGAAAAAGTCCGATAGAGACGTAGATAGAAATTTCGAGAGTCGTCCAGAAAAGTCTTTCGATAAATATTCGGACAAGCGTACTGACAGCCGTGCTGGTAAATATTCAGACAAATATGCTGATAAGCGCTCGGATAAGCGTCCAGACCGAGCCTCTGACAAGTCCTTTGATAAACCTTACAAATCCTCAGATAGAAGCTTTGATAAGCGCTCAGATAGCCGCTCTGATTCTAAGTATTCAGGCAAATCTGACAAGTATTCAGACAAATATGCAGATCGTCGTCCCGAAAAGAGTTTTGAGAGACGAGCAGATGCATCTGAACCTAGGTTCGATCGCAAGTTTGACAAGCCGATCGCCAAAAAGATTGGGGACAAGTTTGCTGAAAAGAAGTTCGGCGATAAAAAATTCGGTGATAAGAAATTTGGCGATCGCAAGTTTGATCGGGATCGCCCTGAGCGCTCTGATCGTGGCAATCGCGATTTCGGTGATCGCCCTGACCGTAAATTTGATCGCTCTGATCGCGATCGCAATTTTGGTGATCGTCCTGACCGCAAATTTGATCGCGATCGCAATTTTGGCGATCGCCCAGCGGTTCCCAACTTTGAAAGACGCTCTCTCCCACCCGTTGGGCGCAACTTCGATCCCGATGGCGAGCTAGCGATTGTGCCACCCAGCCAAGCTGAAGCAAATCCTGATATTGTCTATGGTCGTCATGCCGTTGAAGCAGTACTAAATAGCGATCGCAGCATTAACCGTATTTGGGTCACACCCAGACTACGCTACTCTGCTGACTTCTTGCCCCTCATTGATGAAGCAAAATCAGGAGGAGCTGTAGTTGATGAAGTGGACAATACCCGCCTTGATCGGATTACTGAAAATGGCAGACATCAAGGGATCGCAGTTCAAGTTTCTGCCTATGAATATGCGGATCTTGATGAATTGATTGTGAAGGCAAAAGAGAAATCTGCTAACCCTGTGATTGTGATTGCTGATGGCATCACTGATCCCCATAACTTGGGCGCAATTATTCGTAGTGCTGCTGCCCTTGGCGCACAAGCTCTCGTGATTCCTCAACGTCGTGCCGCAGGCATTACTGCCACTGTCGCTAAAGTTGCCGCAGGTACATTAGAAATCTTGCCCGTTGCCCGTGTGGTCAATCTCAATCGTGCCCTTGAGAAAATTAAGGAAGCTGGTTTCTGGGTTTATGGAACTGTCGCAAGCGCAGGTGATGCCATTCACAAAGCCAAGTTTACTGGAGCGATCGCCTTAGTAATTGGTGCAGAAGGAGAAGGATTGAGTCTTTCTATTCAGAAAAATTGCGACTTCCTCGTATCTATACCTTTAGATGGAAAAGTAGAAAGTTTAAACGCATCGGTGGCGACTGGAATGGCTCTGTACGAGATTTTTAGACAACGTTGGGTCAATACGTTAAACCTGAACAATTTGTCTTGAAGTCATGTTTTAAGTTATATAAACATATGGAGGGAAAGATTTAAATTGAAGCACTGCTTTTTTAAGTTATATTAAGTTAAGGTAGAAACCGCCTTGAATTTAAGTCTTTCTCATTCACCTAAACCATTCACTTTAGCTATGTAAACTCATGGGTGGTAATTTGTTTAAGAATATCTTTACCTCAGTTCTCGAAACGTTTGGTTTGGCTGTGTGGGTCGAAATTGTCACCGATTCACCACGTTGCACCTATTACTTTGGTCCTTTCATTGATGAATCTGAAGCTGAGACTGCAAAAATCGGCTATATAGAAGATTTGGAATCAGAAGGCTCGAAAGGTTTGGCAGTATCAGTTAAACGCTGTAAGCCTGAAAAGCTGACTATTTATGACGACTCACTGGATTTTAAGTTCGACCGTTTTCCTGCATTTAGCGGTCAGACTCTGTAGTCACTAAATTGATGAATGAATTCAGGGGCTGATGCCCCTAGTTTTTTATGAGATAAATGCATAAAGAGGATCTTTACAAGATCTATATCTGTGCATATCAGCGATCGCTGGATGTCAGTTTAACTATTAGAACTTTTTCATATAACAATTCAGCACCAAATGAGGGGTATACCTCTTATGCGAATGCTAAATATTTTTAACTTTTTTAGTGAGCATTATGTTATTTGGACTTGGTAAAAAATCAACACTTCCAACTGCGGCGGATGCTCTTTCTGGTAGAACTACAGCTATTCCTACGGCATCCCATCATTTTGTGAATGGCAATTCACTGAAACCACCTTTCCCTGAAGGGATGGAGACGGCGGTGTTTGGACTCGGTTGTTTTTGGGGGGCAGAACGTCGCTTCTGGCAACAAAAGGGTATTTATGTAACGGCTGTCGGTTATGCCGCAGGCTTAACACCTAACCCTACCTACGAAGAGGTTTGCTCTGGCATGACTGGCCACAATGAAGTTGTCCTAGTTGTGTACGATCCCAAGGTAATTAGCTACTCCGATTTGCTAAAAGTCTTTTGGGAGTCCCATAATCCCACTCAGGGGATGCGTCAGGGCAATGATCATGGTACTCAATATCGCTCAGGCATTTATGTATACAACGATGTCCAACGCAAGTTAGCGGAGGATTCGCGAGAAGTATATCAAGATGCCCTGAAGGCTTCGGGAATGAAGCAAGGTATTACTACCGAAATTCGCGATGTAGGCGAGTTTTATTATGCTGAGGGCTATCATCAGCAATATCTTGCTAAAAATCCCAATGGCTATTGTGGTTTAGGTGGTACAAATGTTTGCTACCCTGCTGCCACAGTCGCTTAAATTGTAAAAAGAGTTCGCATTGCGAACTCTTTTTTGTTAACGCGAGTTCGGGATAATTTAAAACGGTCTTTGAGAGAGGGTTTGCGTAGCAAACCCTCTCTCAAAGTGCAAATATAAAAGCCTCGCATTGCGAGGCTTTTATATTGCGTTGATGACCATTGCGGCGAGTTTACTGGCTGCACCTGCTTCTCCGCAGACTTGTTTTAAGCGATCGCGCATTTTCTCTAGTTCTTCAGGATGATCCAGATAAAACAAAATTTGCTCCGTAACTTGGGTGGGCGTAAGTTCTCCTAAAAGTTCTGGCACGATCACTTCACCTGCCCAGATGTTCGGCCAAGCTAGTAATTGACCTTTTTTCTGAATTTGAGAAATCAGGGTGGAATTAATTAATTTGGCTAGTACCTTACCTAGTATTGGCGCAGTTGCCAATAATCCCAATATTCCATCCCAACCAACCTTTATATCCGCAAAATTTGTTGGCAAAAGGACGATCATCGGTTGATGAAGCGAGGCAAGCTCCGCAGTATTTGCGCCAACGGTAGTAACGCATAGTTGACTACTCTTGATGAGAGCATGGGCAGGGAATTCACGATGAATCTTGATGGTTGTTCCCTTTGTGGTTAATAAGTTGCTATCGACCAAGTTTGCCGTCGATCCCTCACTATCTGCGGTCGGAAAACTGAACTGGGCATAGGTCGCTAAAATTTCGGGTGTCGTCGTAGGCGCAAGGGCGATCGCTAGTTCAATGTCAGGATACTTTTGGTGCAAAATATCGGCGATCGCCACAACTAGAGGCACACCAATCTTCAGTTTGTGTCCCTTTGATCCTGGCATAAAACAAATGCGCTTCTGGGAGAGCGATTCTGATTGCGGCTGGGAATCTAGGCGATCCACCATTAAGTCCCCAATTACCTGTGCTTTGTGTCGAAATGAGCTAGGAATTTTAGTGGCGATCGCCTCATTTCGCACTGCAAAAAAATCCACCCAGTGATACCATCTTGCCTCCCACTCGGCATAGATTAGAGTTTTGTAGCCCAGTCGTTTAGCGATCGCTAAGGCAAAAAACTGATCCCCTCCCAGAAATACGACAATGCCCTGCTTTGCCCATGGCCAATCAGGAGTTCTGCCCCACAGGAGAAAATCAAAAAACTGTTCCTGCGGCAAGACGCGATTGATATTGGGAAAACTTTTGGCGAGTTGCGCTTCCTGTCCACTAGCATTTTGACAAGGGGCAATGGCGATCGAGATCCGAGTTTTTGCGGCATCATCGGGCGATCGCCACGCGCTTTCCAAAGCTTTCAAAAAAGGATATACCCATGTAGTCAGCTCCCCTGGTCCATTGGACAGGATCAGGATATCCGTAGAAATATCTGTGACAAGAGGAGTGGAGAGCATGAATAATTACCGATTTTTCTTCCCAATCATAAACCCAAAATATAAATATTAAGTGGCGGCGCTAAGCGCCACCACTCATATTAAAACCCTGTATGCGCGTGCGTTATAGGATCTATCGAGTCAAGCGTAATAGTTATTCCCAAAAATCAACATTGATCATTGTGTCGATATCTCGCCCAAATTGCCATGTATCGGGGAATTGGTAATCAGGATATTCAATCTTGAGCCGCTTTAAAGAAGTTTCAAAACAATCATCAAACATTTTCAAAAAGTGACGCTTGAGGCTAGGGGACTGTCTGAGCAATGATTTTAGTTCATCTCGTTGCTCGAATATTGTTAACAGCCAGCCGCGATAACATTCAGGCATATCGACATAGCATCGTTTCAGGATATGTTCGATTAATCTTTTGAGTCTGCTCTCAATCTCACGTTTGTTACTGCCTGACAAGCCCTCTAACTCCTCTATTAAATTTTCGACATCAAGATTGTGAAAGTCACCTGCTTTTAATTGGGTGATCACAGTCTCTAACCACAGATCAAGATCGCGCTCGTACAGGGTCAATGGTGGTGCAATTGCTTGAGTCATTTATTTTGCTCCTTTGCTATTGGCGCGATCGCTAAAACTCATTTTCTGTATTATCGCCAGAAATTGAAATGACGGGATCGAATTCACGATAAAATTATGCACTCATAATCGAGTTAAATTAAAAGCTAGTAACTGAGCTTTTTACCCAAATTTTTATAAACATCACGCATGTGGATTTAATTAGTTTATTTGATACACCAAAACCCGTAATAGGGGTCATTCATCTTTTACCATTGCCTACTTCACCGCGTTGGGGGAGCAGCCTTAAAGAGGTCATTGATCGAGCCGAACAAGAAGCTACTGCCCTTGCCGCAGGCGGAGTCCAAGGAATTATCGTAGAGAATTTTTTTGACGCTCCCTTTACCAAAGATCGTGTTGATCCTGCGGTGGTTAGTGCCATGAGTCTGGTTGTGCATCGTGTCAAACAGATGGTGGGTATCCCCGTGGGCATTAACGTTTTGAGGAATGACGGTCATAGCGCGATGGCGATCGCCTCCTGTGTAGGCGCTCAGTTTATCCGTGTCAATGTCCTCATGGGCGTAATGGCAACCGATCAAGGCATTATCGAAGGTGATGCTTATCAACTGCTGCGTTATCGCCGCGAACTCGGTACAGATGTGAAAATCTTTGCCGATGTTTTGGTCAAGCACGCTCAACCCATTTCTGTGCCCCAAATTACCGCGGCGGTTCACGATACGATTCATCGCGGACTTGCCGATGCCGTGATCCTATCGGGATGGGCAACAGGCAATCCACCCACAGCTGAGGATCTTAAGGAAGCAAAGCTTGCCTGTGGTGACACGCCGCTATTTGTTGGCTCTGGCGCAACATGGGATAATGTGCCGCAACTGATGCAATATGCTGATGGTGTTATTGTTTCCAGTTCTCTCAAGCGAAATGGTCAGATTCAACAGGCGATCGATCCGATTCGGGTTAGCCGTTTTGTTGATGCTGTCCGTTTGGATATTGCTAATCGCAAAAAAAATCTGGCTGAAGAGCAAATATTGCGATCGCCAACAGTTTCGATTGGATAAAAGTAGATTGAATAAAATCTTATAATTTGGAAATCATGGTGCAATATGCGCTGTGATTTTCAACGGGGCTATTAGCAGGTAGGTACAAATTGTCTGGAACGAATACGCGAAAACGATCTGAGCCTTGGTTGCATCGATGGTCGCACCCTGCGATCATTGCGATCGCTATATTTGGCTTTTCGCTTACAACCTATTTAACCGTCACACACTTCTTTGGGCAAAAAGTTGCTCTTTGTGATGTTCAAGGCAGTGGTTGTGACCTAGTACTAAGTAGTGAATATGCCAAAATCTTTGGTATTCCCCTCACGATTTTTGGAGCTTTAGGCTATCTGACTCTGGGGCTTCTGGCTGGAGTGCCAATGTTGCTAAAGCGCGACGATCCTAAGGAGCAAGCCAAAATCAAGGAAGTTGCCAATTTCTTGATGTTTATGGTGTCGTCATCAACATTTGTGTTTAGTGGTTACTTAATGTATCTACTTGCCTCAGGTAAAGTTGACAGCATTAACGGGCAACCACAGTTCTGCCTTTACTGTGTCACCTCCGCGACAAACATGGCTTTAATTTGGTTGCTGACAGTATTTGGCAACTCTTGGAAAGATGTGGGGCAGTTATTCTTCACTGGTGCGATCGTGGCAATTATCACATTGACAGGTACTGTTGGTGTCTATGCTAGCCAGAGTAAACTTGCTGTGCAAAGTAACTCTTTTGCTGGAAGGCTTGCCCAGCACTTAAATGCCACCAATGCCAAGATGTATGGCGCATATTGGTGTCCGCATTGTTTGGATCAGAAAAAAAGGTTCGGCGACGCTCAGAAACTAATTCCTTACATTGAATGCGATCCCAAAGGCGAAAAGCCCCAAACGCAATTATGTATAGACAAGGGCATTAAGGGTTATCCCACTTGGGAAATTAATGGCAAGATGGTTTCAGGCGATCGCTCTTTAGATGAGCTAGCCGATTTATCAGGTTATACAGGCGAGCGTAAATAAAATTATCAACTCATAAAAAAAGGGATGCATTGCATCCCTTTTTTTATTGCATAGGAATGAATCCTAATTTTTGGACAATCTGCTGACCTTGAGGCGAAAGGGCAAACTCGATAAAGTGCTTAACAACGGGGCTAGTTGTTTTCTTGGCTCCTAAAAACAAACTACGACTAATCGGATACTTACCAGATTTAATCGCAGCGATATCAGTGGCATTGATGCCATCAATTGGCACAATTCTGACTATTTCCTGCTTTTCCACTTGAGAGACTGTGGCGTAACTAATGCCATTGTCACCTAAATCTCGCAAAATTGCTGTCGTTTCATCCTGTTTCCAAGTAATGAAGTTAGGACTATCAGCAGGAAAGCTTTGACCGAGTAGGACGATATCTTGAAAAGCTTCTCTAGTGCCGCTTGTGGTTGCGCGATTAATTACTTTGATTGGTTGATTTGTGCCACCAACTTGTGACCAATTAGTGATTTTGCCCTGATAAATATCGCGGACTTGATCCTTGGTTAAATTGCCTTTAAAGGGATTGTTAATGCTCACCACTACCGCGATCGCATCTTTAGCGATCGGTACTAGTTGGACACCTGCTTGGGCTTCAGTGGCTTTGAGGGGGCGTGAGGTTGCAGCGATCGAGATCGAGCCACTTATCAGATTTTGCAAACCTTGACTAGAGCCATTGGGTTTACCATCAGGCAATCCAAATGTGGTGGGGATATTCGGATTAACTTGGCTATAGGCAGTCCGCAGTTCTTTAATTAACGTCACCATCGTGGTGCTGCCGTCAATTTCCAAAACATTGGGATTGGGCAAAGATGTATCAAAATTTAAGCTAGTTGGAGCTGGCGCACTGGTTTTAGTCGCTGTAGGAGATGTTGCTTCAGGTGTGGCTGTCGAAGTGGGAGATTGAGTTGGTTTACTCTGCTGCGAGAAGAACCAATAGCCACCACCAGCAATCCCTGCTGTGACCAGTAATGACAGAACTAAAACTGTAGTTTCTTTGCCCTGTGACATAAATTTTAAATACCTAGATATCTGGCATAACTTTAGCGTGAATTTAAATAAAGAACCGATTTTTTGTAGCACGGCTTTGCCGTGCTACAAAAATTGACTTTTAACCCTTAACGAAGGTCAAGATAAACATATGAGCTAAGATCTAGTCTAGAAGTAGTAATCATTGACGTGACGTGTTTCAACAACTCCGATTTCAGGCAAACCAAATTTGGCGACATCAGGTCGTGGCAGTCCTTGCCAATCTCAAGGTAGCGATCGCCCTTTTATTATTAATTGCCCTGTTTAGCATCCTTGGCACGGTGATTGAGCAGGGGCAAACCCTTGATTTCTATCGCGAAAATTATCCTGAACATCCTGCCCTATTTGGTTTCTTGTCGTACAAAGTGATTTTGGCGATCGGACTAGAACATGTTTACGGTAGCTGGTGGTTTCTCACTTTACTGATTTTGTTTGGCACAAGCCTTACTGCTTGCACTTTCAATCGTCAATTGCCAATCCTTAAGGCTTCTAAACGTTGGTTTTACTACACTAAGCCCCAAAGTTTTGCGAAACTGCCCCTTGCCACGGAAATTGTCGGCGGCAATCTCACCCAGTTAGCACAGTCATTACAGTCTAAAAATTACAAGGTATATCAAGCTGACGATCGCCTTTATGCCCGTAAAGGACTTGTTGGCAGAATTGGTCCCATCGTCGTTCATGCCAGTATGTTATTGGTTTTAATTGGCTCGATCTGGGGTTCGATGACAGGCTTCATCGCACAGGAAATGGTTCCCAGTGGCGAGACATTTCAAGTAAAAAATATTACGGAAGCAGGGATGTGGTCGGCTTCCCAAGTTCCCAAGGATTGGTCAGTGCGGGTTAATCGCTTTTGGATTGATTACACACCGACAGGAAGAATTGATCAGTTCTATTCCGATTTATCGGTTCTCGATAAAGATGGCAAAGAAGTTGATCGCCAAACGATCCATGTGAACAAGCCCTTGAAATATAAGGGAGTCAGCTTCTATCAAGCAAACTGGGATATTCACGCCATCAAATTTACGCTCAATAATAGTCCTGTTCTGCAATTACCTGTCAATAAATTAGAATCTCAAAACGGTGGGCGACAAGTTTGGGGAACATGGATTCCTACTAAGCCTGATCTCAGTGCAGGAGTGACACTGATTACACCAGACTTGCAAGGTACTTTCTTGATTTATGACGAGCAAGGAAATCTGCTCACTACAGTGCGAACTAATGGTAAAGCAGAAGTTAATGGTGTTACCTTTACGTTAAAAGAAGCGATCGGTAGCACAGGCTTACAAATTAAAGCTGACCCCGGAATTCCCATTGTTTACGCAGGATTTGGACTGTTGATGTTGGGTGTAGTGATGAGCTATATCAGTCATTCACAGGTATGGGCTTTGCAGGTTGGCGATCGCCTTTATGTCGGAGGCAAAACCAATCGTGCCCAAGTCAGTTTTGAGGCAGAATTAGTCGATGTTACGAGTGTGGTTGATAGTCAGGCGATCGCTTCTGGAGTTGCTGCCTAATTACAGTTAAATAAACTTATGTATAAAAATTCTCAAGATTTTCCTTTTACCAATATTTTAGAAGACAATTGGCTGACTGTGCGCCGCGAACTCGAACAACTCAGCGATCGCAGTTTTGTGGAATGGCCAGAAAAGCACCTCTATCAAGATGGCTGGGATATTTTTGGTTTGTACGCCTTTGGCATGAAGCTAGATAAAAATTGCCAACTCTGTCCCGAAACCACCAAACTTGTCGAACAAATTCCGCATCTCGTCACCGCAGGTTTTTCCTCCCTCAAGCCCGGAACCCATATCAAGCCCCATACTGGCTATCCTGATGGAGTGCTACGTTGTCATTTGGGCTTAGTCGGTTGTGAAGGATGTGGGCTGAGAGTTGGCGATGAGACACGCGGCTGGGAAGAGGGGAAGACCTTCGTATTTGACGACACCACCGAGCATGAGGCATGGAATCGCGGCACACAAACTCGCATCGTTCTACTCTTAGATTTTAAATATCCTGTAGATGAAGAACAGTCCAATAATTTAGAGGATAAGAGTGTAATGGAATTGCTCAAGGGAGCTTTGCCATTCTTTAAGAAGAAGTAAATCTATTTGTAATTTGGAGGAGGGGTTAGCGATTGTCTAACCTTTCTTGCGAAAGGAATTTCTTATTTGCGTCCCCAATAAATTATGATTGCCAATCCGCAATTTAATTATATAACTCCAGAAGAATATCTCGAAATGGAGGAAAACAGCGATATCAAACATGAATATATCGATGGATATGTTTATGCAATGGCGGGAGCCAACGATCCCCATGTGACGATCGCTTTAAATATGGCTTTTGTAATTCGCAGTCACTTACGCGGTTCTAATTGTCGAGTCTACATGTCCGATATGAAAGCACGGATAGACTCATTAAATCGCTTTTATTATCCTGATGTTATGGTAACTTGCGATCCCAGAGATACTCAAACTCCAAATCACAAAAGCTTTCCTAAGCTAATTATCGAAGTTCTCTCAAAATCTACTGAGGGCTTTGACCGTGGTGATAAATTCGCTGATTATCAACAATTAGAAAGCCTAGAAGAATATGTTTTAGTTAATACCAAACGTCAACGCCTTGATTGTTTTCGGAAAGAAGCAGGACGCTGGTTTTTAGCAACATATTCCGAAGAGCAAGAAATTTTCCGACTAGCTAGCATTAATTTTGAAGGCAAGTTTGCGGATCTGTACGAAGATGTTAGTTTTACGGAATCTTTATGAATGCGATCGCCATTGATTTTGGTAGTAGTAATACGGTAATTGCTCGATGGAATATCGCTACTAATCAACCTGAAACTTTAAATTTTGAAAATCTCAATCGTCCAGCACCTTTAAATGCCCTTGTGCCATCACTGCTCTATGTTCAGAACGCTCAAGAGGAAATTGTAGAGATTGGTCAATATGTAATCGATAGGGGAAAAGATCGTCCTCAACCACGATTGTTTAATCAAATCAAGCGGCGATTGGTGGCAAATGTTGGCTATAGTCCTAGGCTTGATGATGTAAAGGTAACTCCAGAATGGGTCGGCAATCAGTTCTTGCGGGAACTCCTCAATAAATTGCGATCGCAACAAATCTTTCCATCGGAAGTAATTTTGACGGCTCCTGTCCAAGCTTACGAGAAATATCTCCGCTGGCTAGAGGAATGTAGTGTAGAAATATTCGCTTCAAATTTACCGACCTTAGAAGTACCGCGTATTCGGATTATTGACGAACCAACAGCAGCAGCATTGGGCTATGAGGCGATCTCCCCTAGTGCATTGGTACTAGTGATTGATTTTGGGGGTGGAACCTTGGATTTGTCACTGGTACGTTTGCCCAAGAGTGACAATGTGGTGAAATGGGGCGATCAGATTGGGGTTAATCGTAGTCAATGGACGGAACATAAAGCCGAAGCGATCGCCAAAACTGGTTATACGCTGGGTGGTGAAGATATCGATCAGTGGCTAGTTCAGGATTATTTAGATAGTCGTGAAGATATTGCCAATAGTGATGGATTAAGGAGTTCTAGTATTCTGAAGTTATTAATGGAACGGATTAAAATCCAGCTCTCGGAAACAGAAACTGCTTCCGAAATATTTTTTGATATCAATTCTCAATCAGCACTTGAGATTAGCTATACTCGCCAACAGCTAGAACAGTTACTCGATCGCAAAGGTTTTTATCGAATTCTGCAATTAGCGATCGATGAATTAATTAACCGTGCTTTTAATAAAGGAGTTCTCAAAGGTGATATCAAGCATATTCTCTTAGTCGGTGGTTGTACCCTCATTCCCTCAGTGCGTACCTTTGTTGAATCCTATTTCACGATGGGAAAAGTCTATAGCCACAAACCCTTTGAAGCGATCGCTCACGGGGCATTGCTACTTAGTCAGGGTGTAAGTGTGCAGGACTATCTATTCCATTCCTATGCGATTCGTCATTGGGATCGGACTACGGAACAATGGAAATATCAGCCCCTATTTCGGAGAGGTCAGGTCTATCCCACCCGTCGTCCCATTGAGTTAGTACTTAGAGCCACTCACCCCGATCAGTCCGAAATTGCCCTCACCATTGGCGAACTCGAAAGTCGTCCCAAGGGTGCTGCTGAGATTAGCTTTGATGGCGATCGCATCGTGATGCAGTTTAACCAAAAAGAGAAAGAGAATTTTCAACCCTTACAAGCCGATGTTAATGGGGAAGGTATCCCACAGGCGATCGCCATACTCGATCCTCTCGGTCAGCCTGACTGCGATCGCCTCAAGGTTTTATTTAGCATTAGTGAAAATCGCGAGTTATTGGTTACAGCGATCGATCTACTCACGCAACGCCAACTATTAACCGATTATCCTGCCGCAAAATTGCATTAAAAAAACAGGTTGTTGCTTTGCAACAACCTGTTTACTGCTTAAAGTGCCAGCTCTAATAAAAAGCCAACCCGACTGTCATAAATTAAAGGCGATCGCCGCCATTCAATTTTTGTACCGAGCCGTAAATTATTCGTAATTGCATAACTACTGGAGAGCGTCGTTGTACTCATCTCTAGATCGCCACTAGGAGAGGTAAAGGTATGGCTTAATCGCAGGTCTGAGCTATGGGGCGATAATATCAAGACTCCTTGCAAGCCCACATCTAGCCCTGAAATTTGCGGACGATCTAGTTGATTAAACTGGCGATAACCGACTATTGGCGCTATGTTCCAATAGGAACCTAGGGGCAAGATATAGTAACGGAAATTTGCCTGTAGCTCGCTTTCGCGACCGCTAAACTCGGTCTGGTAGCTACCATTCACGGTTAAGGGCGATTGCCCCACAAACATATCTTCAAATCCTGCCTCAATCCCCAGTGAGTTATTCCGTGATGTAATCCCTAGCTTCAGTTTTTTATCAAAGCTCGGCACGTTATAAATATCGTCTAAAAGATCGGGGGGCTTCTCTAGCCAGCGGCGTAATACAGGGCTACTTTCGATCACTTGGCGATCGATTTCGATGTCCTTAGCTCGCCGTGCCATTTTGGTATCGCCATAGGCTGCTGCGCTAATACCAAAATACAAAAATGCAGCTATAGCGATCGCCAATTTTTTTGCCATAAATTTCGAGAGGATTGCCAGAGATGTGAGGTAATACAGATTAATTATGCCTTATACAAAGATTTTCGCCCATGTAACCCCTATACCCAATCCGCAGATTATCTTGTCTTTGGCATTAGCCACAACGGAAAACTATATTCTTTTATAATTGAGCGAGAAGTTGTGATGAGAATTTGCGAGGTGTTTAGCAATGACAGTAATCACTAAGGAATACCTTAAACAAGAGTTAGACCAATTTAATGATCAACAGCTAAAGCAAGTTGCAGATTTTATTGCTTTTATCAAGTTTCAAACGAGATTTAGTCAGCCGACAGCCGATATTAGTCAGTTTGCTAACCTCTATCAAGAATTTGCTCAGGAAGATCGAGAACTGGCTGAAGTAGGGATTTCTGAGTATGCTGAACTCTTGAACAGTGAGGACAAAAATGAAAGTGGTTCGTGGTGAAATATGGTTAGCAACTCTCGATCCAACTCAAGGCTCAGAGCAAGCTGGCACTCGTCCAATTATCATTTTTCAAGAAAACACAATCTCTAAATTCACTAGCACTATCATCACAATTCCCCTCACAACTAACTTACGACGGGCAGCTCTGCCAACTTGTTTGTTAATCCCTAGTGATCAAGGTGGCTTAAGTCAAGATTCAGTGGCACTCTGTCATCAGCTTCGAGTCCTTGATAAAACTCGATTGATTAAAAGGTTGGGACAGTTAGATTCAGGGATGATCGCTGATTTAGAAAGTGTTGTTTTGTTTACGCTTGGGTATAAAGTATGAATTTAGGCTGCTACTAAGGTCAGAGTGAAATGAAGTAAAAGATGGAAATACTCTCTCAGCAACGCTTTGACGCAATCAGAAATCAGTAAGAAGAAAATCTACTCTTGACATATTGGTATGTAACCAATACGATAGCAATACGTTAACTAAGTTAAATAAAAAAGCAAGCAGATGTTGGTAGCACCTACTTGCTTAAGTCTCTGAACTAACGTTTTGAGGTTGTCTTTAGAGATATTACCATTTGGTATGTAACATCGCTTCCAGTCTCGTGTTTGGCGGTTTGAAAACTAGCTTCAAGACTCGCGAAGGGTACTAGTATTGATGCAACAATACTAATGCCCCGCAATGCGTGTTCCTTTCTCAATATACTGTCATCCTCGCTTTTAGCGTAGATAGGGTTAAATAAAACACAACAATAATTTTTGTCAAGACAAAAAGCTACTTTTGTCTTGTTTGTCGTGACTAATAGAAATATTAGCATTCATCAGCACAAGCTGGCGAATCTTTAAATATAAATTTCTAAATATAATTTTACGCAGACGAACTCTACAGTTCCTTAAGAACATCCCCAGATCTAAAAAATAAGCTAAATGAACTTTTGGCTGTAGCTAAATGAATTTATTTCGTGCGATCGCGATTTCAGTGTGGGCTTCTACTCTTCAGATATACCAAGCGATCGCAACTTTGCCATTAACAAATCCACCTGTTTCTGTGACTCAATAGCCCGTTGTCTTTCTAAATCAACTTGTTCCTCCGCTGTAAGATAGCGATCGCCTTTTTGATCAAACCAGCTTAAAACTTCACGACTCAAGCGATCGCTTGGCAAAACACAACGTCCAATCCCTAAGCCGATTTCTGGCATCCATAGAGGTTCACCAATTTGTAATTGGTAATCACCATCAACTAATGTATAAACCTCAAAAGGCAAATGTCCATCGCGCCGCCAGAATTGAGGATTGTAAATCACATAATATTTGATACCTAGTTGGCGATAAATATCCAACTTCTTTTCATATTCATCGCCATAGGTATGGGATACAACTTCTAAAGCCAAAATCGGTGCAGTATCTTCTTCTTCCCACATCACATAACTGCTGCGTGATCCACCATTTTTACGACGTTCCACTCCCAAGCTCAAAAATCCATCGGGAACTACAGGAACTCTAGGACTTACGCCAGTGGTGTGATAGATCCCCATATCCACACCAAAGTACCAATCATCGCGACTTTTCCAAATATATTCCAACAAGAACAATAGTAAATTCGGTACAAAATTCTGGTCTTCGTTATCCACAGGCGTATCATCGGAATCAGGTAATTCGTCGCTGGTGGGCAGATGTTTGAGATCTATTTGTAGCATTAGCTAATCCCAGAAGTATCCTAGCTATTCGGATTGTACTATACAAGACAAGAGGCAGCGCCGCCGCCACTCTTGTCTTGGAAGGGTTGCTATACTATTGTATTGCGTTGTGAAAAGAGACTAAGTAAATACATGGCAGCGATTGGCATCATGACCGCACAGGTGCGTCCCGAACGTGAGATCGGACAAATCCATGTTTATGACGGAACTGGCAAAGGTAAATCACAGGCGGCTCTCGGCGTAGTCCTGCGATCGCTGGGCTTAGGCATGTCTGATAACTCACCATTTGGCACAAGGATTTTACTATTGCGCTTTCTCAAAGGCTCCGAGCGTGAATATTCTGAAGATGCCGCAATTTCTGCATTACAACAGGGATTTCCCCACTTAATCGATCATGTTCGCACTGGACGCGCCGAATTTTTTGATGCTGAACATGTCACCCCCTTCGATCGCCAAGAAGCCGAACGCGGTTGGGCGATCGCTAAAGGCGCAATGGCATCAGGACTTTATTCTGTCGTAGTTTTAGATGAAATTAATCCCGTACTCGATTTAGGCTTAATTCCTGCCGATCTCGTTGTTAAAGATTTAAAAAATAAACCACCCCACCTCGAAGTAATCTGCACAGGACGCGGTGCACCCCAAGCATTAATTGATATCGCCGATCTGCACTCGGAAATGAGATCGCACGATGATGCCCATGCCGAGAAATATGATGTCACAGGCATTGAGATTTATACAGGCGCAGGTAAAGGGAAAAGTACCTCAGCATTAGGAAGATCTCTAAAAGCGATCGGTACGGGCATCAGTCGCGATTTATCCCACCGAGTTCTGATTATGCAATGGCTCAAGGGTGGAGCGGGCTACACCGAAGATGCAGCGATCGCAGCGCTCAAACGTGGCTATCCCCATGTGATTGATCATCAGCGCTGTGGACGTGATGCGATCGTTTGGCGTGGTCAACAGCAGGAAATCGACTGCATCGAAGCGCAACGTGGTTGGGAAATTGCTCAAGCTGCGATCGCATCAGGGTTGTATAAAACGATCATTCTTGATGAACTCAATCCTACCGTCGATCTCGATCTATTACCCGTAGAGCCAATCTGCCAAGCGCTACTTAAAAAATCTCGTGATACGGAAGTAATCATCACAGGACGCTGCCTAAACAACCCCGCCTACTTCGATCTCGCGTCAGTCCATTCAGAAATGGTCTGCCACAAACATTACGCCGAAAAAGGTGTCGATCTTAAACGTGGCGTAGACTTTTAAAAAATAAAAAAGCGGTGCATTGCACCGCCTTTTTATTCGGAAATGGTCTGTCCCAAACATTACGCCGAAAAAGGTGTAGATCTCAAACGTGGTGTAGATATTTAATGTCAGTTTGGGTTAAGGTGGCAAATTTAAAAAGCCCAAAAGTAAAAGCATTGCTAGGCAAGGCTTTTACTTTTGGGCTTTGAGAGAGGGTTTGCATAGCAAACCCTCTCTCAAAGCCCGTTTCAAATTATCCCGAACCATAGATATGAAAGGAGCGCGAAGCGCTCCTTTCATATCTATGGTTTAGCAATTTCAATTGCTGTTACTTCTGAATCTGGTTCAATTTCTTCTTCACTACCTTTGGGATTGAGGTAATACTGATCGTAATATCCATAATGGTATTCACTATCTGAAGAACCAATCATATTAATCAATAAACCAGACACATTTGCCCTTGCTGTCGATAAAATCTCCAAGGCTCTCGCGATACCACCTCTAGTAGAGCGATTAATCGCGGCGACTAGAATAAAGGTATCAACCTTAGAAGTTAAACATTGAGCATCAGTTATCCCAATTACGGGAGGAGTATCTACTAAAACATAGTCATAGGCTTGTCTCCACTCCTGCAAAAGTGCTGTCATCTTCGTAGACTCTAGCAACAACATCGGATTTGGTGGCAGTGAACCCGATGTCAAAACATGTAAGTTGCCCTTTTCATCAGCAACCTGCACCAGATCTTGCCAAGGATTTGGGGTAGCTAACGCAGTGGATAAACCAGATTTATTACTTAGATTTGTTAGCTTATGTACTGTGGGCTTCCGCATATCAGCATCTACTAGGAGAACTTTATATCCCAGAGCAGCCAGAATAGTAGATAGGTTATAAGTAAGAGTACTCTTGCCCTCAGATGGTACTGACGAAGTGAAAGCAATCACTTTCATCGTGTTATCTGTACCTAAATAGCGCAGGTTTAAGGCCAGCGAACTCAAAGCTTCCTTAAAAGCATAGTAGCTGCTGGTTGGCAAAATGCCCTGACTTAACATCGCTCCCAAAGAAGCAACTTCGGTCATGGGAATTGAAGCAAGCAGAGGAATATCGATGATTTCCTTGACTTCTTCCACTTCACGAATACGTTGATCAAGGCGATTGAGAATTAAAGCAAATAATATCCCTAGTACCACACCTCCCAAAGCTCCAATAATCAAGCTTTTCTCAATATCTGGTGATGATGGTTTTATGGGAATTAGGGGTGGTTCTAAAACTCGCCATGAGGAAATCTCTTGAGCTTCTGAAATCCTTAATTCTTCGAGCTTTTCAGTTAACTTGTTGTAAGTAGATGTATCCAGAGCCAGTTGTCTTTGGATTTCTATATACTTTTGCTGAATTTGGGGAATCTGCGAAAAAGCTTTAGCAACCTCAGCCTGAGCGCTTCTAATACTTTCTAACTGGGCTTGACTAACTGCAAGGCTTGTCTGGGCTTCAAATAGCTGAGTCGCTAGAGTTTGTTGAATGGGGCTATTTGGTTCATTAGCAATGTTTGCACTACCTTTAAGCCCAACTACGGACTGAGCGCGAGTTTCTAATAATTTGTAGAGTTCATCACGACGGTCCTTGAGAGCTTTGACTGTAGGATAATCTTCGCGAAATCTAGTGCGCTCTAAGAAATAGTTAGTTTCAGCTTCTTGGAATTGCTTTACTAGGGACTGATAGGGAATATCTTGTTGGAGGATTGCGCCACCGATCGCGGCATCTGGTGATTTCCCAACTTGACGACTGAGAGCTGTATATTGCTGCTGATATTGGGCAATTTTGATTTGTAATTCTTGAGCTTGAGCCTCTAAAGCTTCGCGCATTTTGAAAACCGCAGCAGCGTAGACTTCAGGATCGACGATATTGTAATTTTTGCGAAATTGCGTAACTGCGAGCGCCGATTTATCAAGTTGTTGTTTGACTTGAGGCAACTTACCTTGAATAAATTTAATGGCAGTACTAGATTTTGTACGGCGATCCTTTAAGCTATATTCGACATAAGTTTCCGATAGGGCATTGAGAACTTCCCGCGCTCGTTTGGGATTGCTGTCCGTATAGGTCAAACGTAGGATCAACGCATCTTTTTCGGGGCGAATCTCTAACCACTTCATGATCGTGGCAGCATCTATATCTTTAGAAGCATTGCTTGATGCAGATTGCTGTAATTTAGCGACGGCAACTTCAATCAAAGGGCGACTTCGGAGGATGCCAATCTCTGTGCCCAGGTTAATTAATGAGGTGCCTGGTAAACCGGGGACTTGGATATCAGATACTGCGATCGTGGAGTTATTGATCAGCAGAGAAGCACTTGAACGGTATTGAGGGGTTCTGGTAAATGTGTAGTAAGTGTTTCCAGCAAATACAGTGACAGAAACGGCTACGATGACCATCCAACGTTTGCGTAATACTCGGAAAAATTTGGCAAGTTTAAACGAATCATCGATGTACTTGCCTGCATAGTTCGCTTTAGGATATTCAGTCATCGTTTTATTTTACCTAAGTAGCTCTAAATCATCACAGGCTGAACCGCTAATCTTTATATCAAAACTAAGAACATATAGCAATCAAGAAGGGTTTGGATATGTTTAAGAATTGTAGGAAGTTTATTATTTGGCTACAGATCTTATAACTAATTAGGGATTTACAGCAAAATCTCGATTTGAGATCAAATCAAAGTATCAGATCAAAGCACTGTCTATCAAATTTAAAGATGCTAATGCTTATGAATTTTTAGATTTGCTACTTATAATAAGCAGTTATAGCGTGTTTTATTTTGCTGTAGCTAAAATGAAGCCTGCTTAACCTTTGCTGTCGTTGATTGTTTCGTTTTGCAAATGCCTATGGATTCATTGGCAAAGCACTAAGTAAGTAGGCTTAAGTTAAATATAAAGCCCTAAAACCTGCGCCGTGGGTTTTAGATCTGGTTTTTAATTATGCCAAGGTACTGATCACCAAAACAGTTAACAGATTGTACCCAAACCTATAAAATTTCAGTCCGAATGCCTGCAACTATTCCTACAATATATTCCACGCTCCTCTTAACAATTCTGTTATTTTTGGGTCTAATTTCTTTTTTACGTGGTTCGATTCGCGATCGCACTACCGAGGCTCTTTTTAATGTTGATAAACTTACGGACGATCGCCTGTTAATGCAAGTCCGCGATCATTTCCAGCAAAGGGCTTATAAGGTTGTGGAGATTGATCCAGAACGGGATATTGCCATTTTGCTGGGTCAAGTCAGACCAAGTGTTTTCTTAGCAATATTTTTGACAATCTTGGCGGCTATTGGTTTGATTTGTCTAGGTCTAGTACTAGGTATTTTAATTCCCGATTTAGAGAATCTCTGGTTGTGGTTGACAATTGCATCACCGATCGCAGGTGTGTTTTATTGGCGTGGAGTTCCCCGTGAGCATAAAGTTAGCTTGCAACTTTTGCCTGAAGCCAGACTAAAAGTGCGCGCCCATAAAGATGAAATTGCAGAATTACAGCGATCGCTAAATCTTGAAAAAATTGAAAATTAAAATATTCATGAGCCACAAAGCGCCCGACGGTATTTTATAAAATAAAAATGCCGCTATTTTTTATAATAGGTATTAGATAAAGATTTACAACAAATTATTGGTACTTCATGACTACTGTTTTAAATAGTCTTAGACAAGAGGCTGTTGCGACGAATTCACCACAGGATAATGCTACGAGTTTAAATAGCTTGTCGCCCAATCAACAACTGTTACCACTAACGGCTGTAGTTAATGCCGATGATCACTTAGAAATTGGTGGTTGTGATGTGGTGGAATTAGTCCAGCAATATGGTTCACCACTGTATATTTTGGATGAAGTAAGTTTGCGAACTGCTTGTCAGCAATATCGCGATGCTTTGGTCAAACATTATCAAGGAGCCTCTCAAGTTTTATATGCTTCTAAAGCTTGGAGTTGCCTTGCCGTTTGTGCGATCGTTGCCTCGGAAAGCTTAGGTATTGATGTGGTTTCCGCAGGGGAAATCCTGACGGCAGTGCGTGCGGGTGTTTCACCTAGTTTGATTTATTTTCATGGCAACAATAAATCCCTAGATGAACTGAGCTATGCCCTAGAGGTTGGCTGCACAATTGTAGTGGACAATTGGCATGAGCTAAAGACTCTAGCCAGTCTTGCCAAAGAGCAAGCGCTCTCGGTCGCCTTTACAGCCCCAAGGATCATGTTGCGCTTGACCCCTGGCATTGAATGTCATACCCACGAATATATTCAGACAGGGCATATTGATAGTAAGTTTGGGTTTGACCCCAATGAAATTGAGGCTGTATTTGCCTTTGTTGCAGGTTCAAATCTGAACTGCATTGGTATTCATGCCCATATTGGTTCCCAGATTTTTGAATTGCAGCCTCACCAAGATATCGGCGGTGTGATGGTGCAGTGGTTTAAACTCGCTGGCGAAAAATATGGCTTGCAATTCTCAGAGCTAAATATCGGTGGTGGCTTAGGTATTCGTTATGTCGAGTCCGATGATCCCCCTAGCATTGAAGAATGGATCAAAGCTGTTAGTGCAGGTGTGACTGAAGCTTTTGTTACCGCAGGTTTAGCCTTGCCTAAATTACTCTGTGAACCAGGGCGATCGCTAGTTGGTGCAACCTGCGCGACTGCTTACACCATCGGTGGTAGCAAGACTGTGCCTGATATTCGCACCTACGTGACCATTGATGGTGGTATGTCTGACAATCCTCGTCCGATTACCTATCAGTCTAAATATCGTGCTGTGGTGGCAAATCAGATGAGCGCTCCCCTATCGCAAACTGTGACGATCGCAGGTAAGCATTGCGAATCAGGTGATATTTTGATTAAAGATATTCAATTACCTGAAACCAAGGCAGGCGATACTCTAGTTGTATTTGGAACTGGTGCTTACAACTACAGCATGGCTTCCAATTACAACCGTCTACCCAAGCCTGCGGCAGTAGTTGTCCAAGGTGGTGACTCTAGTTTGATCATTAAACGTGAAACTCGTGAGGATCTATTACGTCAAGATTGTTTGCCAGAGAGACTACGCAAGTAGTCACGAAATGCGTTGCCAAGTGAGTTGCGAAATTAGTTGTGAATGAGAGGGTTATGAATGCAGTGGTTTGCCAATATCAACTCAATTGCATTCATCATGAGGGCGATCGATATCCTTGCATTGTTTGGATTGATCTACCTCATGCTGTCCCTCAGCAACGATCGCCGCACTTTGTTGATGGTGCGGGGCATTATCTTTTTACTGATTGCTAGTGTTGTTAGCGATCGCCTTGGTTTACGATTGCTGAATTTTGTTCTTGATAAATTATTAATTGGTTCCGCTGTAGCGATGGCAGTGATTTTGCAGCCAGAACTGCGGCGGTTTCTCGAACGTTTGGGACGTGGGGATTTACTCTCCCTATTTCAACCAGCCACCAGTCGGCGTTCGCCTGTAGAAGCTGATTCAGTAATTGAGGAAATTATTGAGGCGGTCATTGAGCTATCTCAAAATCGAACAGGTGCCTTAATGATTATTGAGACTGGTGAACCGATTGATGATCGCGATTTTTCTGTGCCTGGTGTCAGACTCAATGCCTTGTTATCCAAAGAGCTACTACATACCATTTTTCAAACATCAACACTTTTACATGACGGGGCAATCCTGATTCGTGAAGATCGGATTGTAGCGGCAGGCGTGATTTTGCCTATTTCTGATCGGGCCGCTTCACGGGAAATTGGCACAAGACACCGAGCCGCTATGGGCATTACCGATCGCGTCAGAAATTGTTTTTGTGTTGTAGTTTCTGAAGAAACAGGTTCGATCGCGATCGCAGAAAATGGCATATTAGATCGTCCTCTCGCTAGTAGTCGGCTCCGAGAAATATTAGAAACTAAACTCGGTAATTATCGTCCGACTCCTTTAGGAAGAACAGTGCCCAAGTTTAATTGGCTCTGGTCAAGTGTGAATATCAAAAATATGGTAAGTCGAAAATCGTCAGAAAAGAAATGACTGCTAAGCTATTGCAAACTTTGCCACCAGATCTAGATCGTCAGCGATTGCCTAAACATGTTGCCGTAATTATGGACGGGAATGGTCGTTGGGCAAAGCAGAAAGGAATGCCCAGAATTGCGGGGCATAGACAGGGGGTTGATGCGCTCAAGGACTTGCTACGCTGTTGCAAAGACTGGGGAATTGATGCGCTGACGGTCTACGCTTTTTCTACGGAAAATTGGAGTAGACCTGCACAGGAAGTTGATTTCTTGATGGTTTTGTTTGAGCGGATGTTGCGTCGTGAATTAGACGAAATGTGCAGTGAAGGGGTGCGGATTTCCTTTGTTGGTGATCTGGATTCTCTTTCCAATTCCTTGCGTGCGGAAATCGAGCGATCGCAAATTGCTACGGCAAATAATCAAGCGATTCATTTTACGGTAGCGATTAATTATGGTAGTCGTCGTGAGATCGTGAAAGTCTGTCGCCAAATCGCTGAAGCTACCCAATCAGGGGAAATCAAGCCTGAAGATATTGATGAGAACCTGTTTGAGCAGCATCTCTATACTGCGGGAACCCATAATCCTGATCTGCTCATTCGCACTAGTGGCGAGATGCGATTAAGTAATTTCTTGCTCTGGCAAATGGCATATACCGAGATGTATTTCACCAATACTCTTTGGCCAGATTTTGATCGTCGTGAATTTCACCGAGCATTGATGGATTATCAAGAGCGCGATCGCCGTTTTGGCAAAGTATAAAAAAGGGAGGCGCTTTGCGCCTCCTTTTTTATAAGAATGTACTTAGTGATTTTTGTCATTTTGGATGGCATCAAATACTTGATACACCAAAAATCTTTACCCCCTCTAACTCCCCCTTTCAAGGGGGAGAATTTATGCTTCCCCACCTTTCAAGGGGGGAATGAGGGGGGTGAAAATTTGCTCGGTGTCAAGTACGAATGCCTTTCTTTATAGCCAGTGTTTGGGATAAGTACGCTCTTCTGCAAGATTATTAAAAATAACCGCACATAGCACCAAAATTACTGATCCTTCAAAGGTTGGTGTCACCAAAAACTGCCAATCGGGTTTAGTCATCATCACCACAAGAGCAACGGCTCCCGATGGCGGATGTACAGTATGGGTAATTTGCATGGCAGCGATCGCTGTTGCTACGGCTAAACCCATTGTCCAAGGAGAAGAGCCAAACAGGTGCAAAATTGTTAAGGCAATCAGTGCTGATAAGAGATTGCCTCCAATAACATTGCGCGGTTGGGCTAAGGGACTTTCAGGAACACCAAAAATTAGGACACTCGTTGCGCCAAAGGGAGCCATGATCAAAGGTGAGTTCGTGACTGTTGAGAGATAGGCAGTCATGGCGATCGCAATACAACTTCCCAACCAACTCCAAACAACATGTTTATGATGCGGGCGATCAATCGGACAGGTGAGGGGACAGGATTGCCATCTACCGAAGAGTTTGAACCAATAACTTTGCCACTTTGATCGCGCTTTTTGAAAATTCAACATGAACAAAAACAAATAAAAATTGGGAGTAAAATGTCATAGATTCTTGACATTTTACTCCCAAAAACGAGAGTTTGGTTGTGAAATTGTAGCTATTTTTACAGATATTTTACCCTTTATTGCCAATAAAAAGAAAGGGCGCTTACCGCCCTTTCTTTTTAATAATGGTTGCCAATTTTGCGATGGTGGGCGGCGGTAAGCGCATCGGGTTTAGAAACACGACCTTCTTCAGCGATCGCATAGATAATCCAGTGATCAGCACATTCCATCCGACTCATTACTTCACATTCCATAAAGGCAAGAGCCTCTGTGAGAATCGGTGCGCCAGAGCTAGATATTTGCGTTTTCACACCCTCGAAGCGATCTGCCCCAGGAGCAAATCGCTTGAGGAAATGTTGCATCAGTTTGGAATAGTTGCCATCTTCGAGCACATTCAAGACAAAGCGATCGCCTACTTGCATAAATGACTCGATCGCCCGATCCTTTGCCACCGCAACGGTAAATCCAAGGGGCTTGAAGCTTGCCTGCGCGACCCAAGAGGCTAACATCGCACTCCGAGCACCACCCTTGGCGGCGGAAATAATATATAAACCACCCGCTAAACGGCCCAAAGCTTTATCGAGATCAGCATCGATCGCCTTGAGTTGTTTGATATTTTGCTTACGAGTGAGCAACTGCCCTAAGTCAGTTCCCGCCTCATCACAGGTCTGATATATCGCTTCATTGGGATTTTCTCGGACGCGAATCGCAGGAAAAGCTGTCACTACCCCTAGATCCTTAAATCTATTATTCAACAAATCAATGGAGGAATCTTCATTCCCGTGCGGCTCATACAACCCAATTACTTGCTTTTCGGTTGCTGCTGCCAAGATTGCGCCGATCGCCGTTTCTACTCGACTATTGGATGCTGGCGGTGTGCATACCACTAAGCCCGAAGCATGACCCACTAGTTCCCGCAATTCCTGCAAATCAATCGCCTTGAGATCCGCCATTTCCACGGCGACACCTGTTTTGGCGATCCCACGGGCGATCGCTTGCGATAGGCGATCGCAATAGCCATAGTCGGACACATAGCAAACCACAACGTTAGTTTCGCCCTTGGTTTGGGCTTGACTCCATTGGCGATAGTTTTCAGTCAATTCCTTAACGTTGTAGCGCAGCAGAGGACCATGCCCATTAGCGACGATTTCCGCCTGAGGCAACTCATCCATCCGCTTCATTGCCGAGATGACTGATCGCGCATTGGGAGCCATCAAGCATTCATAGTAAAAGCGATAGTCGGGCGTAATCTTTTGCAAGTCCTCGTCGTAGGTTGCCTCACTGCAATAGTGCATTCCAAAAATATCGCAGGTATATAAAATCGAGGTGGCATGGTCAAAGGTCATCATCGTGTCGGGCCAATGCAAGTTTGGCGCATTCACAAACTGTAAAATGTGCCCTTTACCGAGATCTACTTGATCGCCATTTTTGACAACTTGCTGTTTAAAAGGTCGGTTAATCAACTCACCCAAAAATTGCAATGCAACCTTTGTCGCTACTACGGTGACATTGGGTGCGAGTTCTAAAATTTCCTTTACTAGTCCGCTATGATCTGGCTCTGTATGACTGATGACTAGGTAATCAATCTGAGAGGGATCTATTTGTTCCTTGAGGGTTTTAAGGTATAGTTCGCGAAACTTAGCGTGTGATGTATCGACTAGGGCTAATTTTTCGCCACGAATGATATAGGAGTTATAAGTTGTCCCATTTTGCAAGCCAAACTCAATATCAAAGCGATCGCGATCCCAATCTAGCGATCGAATGGTAGTAGTGTCAGCCGCAATTTCCGAAACCTGCACGGTTAGGCGACGCTCAATAGGCTTCTCTAAAATGTTGCCAATAGATGGAATCTCAGTAACAGCTACCACGCTTTTGTCTCCCTATCTCATTTTTTCTTCCTCTAGTCTAGTCCCTACTTTTGGACAAGTCCAATTGAATGTACTAATTGATACTATAAGCACACAGCAAAATTTGGATATTTGCTTGAAATTTACTTGTTAAAGCTGCCACTATGTCTGATCTATATGTTTCTTGGGACGAATATTACGCCAAAATCGAAGGACTGGCAGCTCAAATTTATCATTCGCAATGGGAGTTTGACCAAATTCTCTGTCTGGCTAGGGGCGGCTTACGCATTGGGGATATCCTGTCGCGCATTTTTGACAAACCTTTAGCTATTCTCTCGACTTCTTCCTATGGAGGTAAAAATTTTCAAGAACGTGGTGATTTAAAAATTGCCCATAGCATCACCATGACTACGGATACGCTCGGCAAGCGGATCTTGCTAGTGGATGATTTGGTGGATTCAGGTGTCACGTTGGCACAAATTCTCGAATGGCTCAAGCAACATCCAGAATTTGCAATTACCGAAGTGCGATCGGCGGTGCTTTGGTTCAAGGCTTGTTCTATAGCTAAGCCCGATTATTACATCGACTTTTTATCCGACAATCCTTGGATTCATCAGCCCTTTGAGAAATATGAAAAGATGCATCCTAGCGACTTGGCGTTAATTAGTAGTTAATTTTAGGAATATTTTTATGCTAGCTACTACTCAACCAAAACCATCACAACCTAGTCTTATTTCACTGGAAGATTTTTTAGTGCTTCCTGAAACTGAGCCAGCTAGTGAATATATCAAAGGAAATATTACTCAGAAACCAATGCCGCAGGGACAACACAGCACATTGCAGGGAAAACTAGTTGCTACGATTAATCAACGTGGTGAACCTGAGCAAATCGTTTTTGCCTTTCCTGAACTGCGCTGCACCTTTGCAGGAAGATCCATTGTTCCTGATATCGCTGTATTTGAGTGGGAGCATATTCCCCTTGATGCTAATGGTGAAATTGTTAATAGAATTGAAATCCCACCAGACTGGCTCATTGAAATTCTGTCGCCTGATCAGTCACCGATTGATGTCATCGATAAAATCAGCTTTGCTCTTAAACATGGCACAAAACAAAATGGTACAAAACTAGGCTGGCTTATTGCCCCTCAAGAAAGAACCGTACTTAGCTTTCAAGGCGATCGCTTTAATAGTCACCGAGGTGAAGATCTTTTGCCTGTGCCAGAAGTCTTAAAAGGCTGGCAAATATCCGTCAATAATTTGTTTAATCTTCTGAGTTTTGCTAGACACTAAAGAATTTACAAGAGATTTACCAAGATAGAAATGATGCCTCGATACCCTGTTCACGCTTGACTTTAGCATCACGCTCTACCCAAGTAATTACTTGCTCTGCGGTCAAATCTTCGAGATGAACACTGTAGTCTTTAGCGATCGCAGTTAATGCTTGCATTGCCGAAATCACCATACGAGTTAAAAATTTCTCATGGCTGGAAAGCTTGGCTGGGGTCACTTCATCCTGTCTAGTATCTTCAAAATCTAGATCAGGATGGGGGGAAGACCATTTGAGAAAGGCAGCATCTTCACCTTGCTCTTTCCGAATCTGCGAATCATGCTCAATCCATTGCACAATTTGTTGTGCTGAAAGAGTTTCTGCATGAACACTAAGCTCTTGAGCAATTTTGGTGATGATCCGCATCGAAGAAATTGTGATGCGGGTCATAAATTTTTCCATCGTTGACAGAAGCGCTCCGTCGATCGCATGGGCTTCGGCTAATGTTAAAAACTGGATTGGGTCTTGGGGAACTGTCATAAAACTATAATTCTAGGAGCAAAGCTTGGCTTTGCCCCCATTTTTAGAAACCGATAATTTGTAAAAATTCTTTACCAGTAGCAACCTAGGCAATGGCGAGTAAAGTAGCCCCAATCATTACCAAAACGAGCAAGGTAATCCCAATCATTGGCAAGCGTCCCTTTAGGAGTTCAGCATATTTTGTAGCTTCACCTTGCTCCTTGCCTTTTTCCTCAGCTTTCTTATCGACTTTGTCATCAAAATACATCTTGGGTTCGATCGCCCAATTATTTAAAATTCCACGCTCGTCTTTAGTAAATGCGGTGCGGGTTTTAGTTGGTTCTGCCATTTAAATTTTACCTTTTATATCTTTTTGTTATATCGGTAGCATGAAGATGCTGAGTGAAAGCGCTTTATACGCCTATCCAAACATAAATTGCTTAGTAATGCTACATGAATCTTAATGTTTGTTTGATCTTATCCTCTAATGTCAAAATTCGACAAACATCTATGGACTTATACCAATTCACGAAAGGGTGACAGCACTTTTGTGAAGTAAAAAACAAACCCAGCAAGATTTTTCAAAACTAAAAATGGCGTTAGTCCTAAATAGGAAAGGATGGGCGGCGCGAAGCTCTGTCCATCCTTTCCTATTTAGCACTACCAAAATGGCTGCGCCATTTTTAATTGTGGTATTAGGATTCTGCGATTGAAATAAGTAACCAAATTTTTTGTAGCGAGGCTTAGCCTCGCTACAAAAAATCGCTTCTTGCTTTTCCTGAAGGACGTTTCTTCTAAATCTGTCAAATCGCTAGTAAAGTAGAGATCGCGCTTTGCGCCGTTTCTACTTGATGTTTTTTATGCCCCACTTTTCCCACTTGTTTGAACAATGGCAATCTACCCTCAACTGGTTGCCCAATCCAGAGCAGCTTGCCCAATTTGAAAAGCTTTATGAACTAGTTCTGGAGGGGAATAGTAAGCAAAACCTGACGCGAATCATTGCCCCCGATGATTTTTGGGAAAAGCATCTATGGGACTCATTGCGTGGCGTTCTTGCCTATTGGGATCGCGAAAATATAAAACTAATTGATATTGGCACGGGTGCAGGATTCCCCGGACTACCGATCGCGATCGCTAAGCCTTCATGGCAAGTCACCCTAGTCGATAGCAAACAAAAAAAGGTTGCCTTTGTGCAGCAAACCATTCAAGATTTGCAATTATCTAATGCGATCTCTCTAGCAGGTCGTGTTGAAGAGCTTAACCAAACCTCTGGCTATAGCAAGAAATATGACTTAGCGGTTGTCCGCGCTGTGGGCAAGCCAGATATTTGCGCTAGTTATTGTCTGCCATTCCTTAAAAGGAGTGGCACAGCAATTCTCTATCGAGGTCAATGGCTACCCGAAGAGAGCGAGCAAATTGACTTGTTTTGTCAAGAACAAGAATTACAAGTGGTTAAGCAAGATCGTTTTCAAACCCCTCTTACCGCGGGTATCCGACATAGTGTTTACCTTTCACCCCGTTCTACCTCCATCTCAAACTCGTAGGGAGATTCAAAATTAGAGGAATCATATAGAAAGCGGATTACTTCCTCTTCGAGACGATGAATATTATGAACTTCTACCGCATTAGTAACGCGCAGAGCCGATAAGTAACCGTCTAAAAAGAGTCTCATTTCGTCCGTCGAACGATAGCCTCGTTCGGACATTTCAACGAGTGAGTCAGTAATTTTTTGATAATGACGAATGGCGATCGCGTCTTGAAGCATAGGTCAAGCTGGAATAACTACCGTCCTAGATGTATTTGCCTAGGTAATAAAAGGATTCCCTGCAATTGTAACGAGCGATCGTTAGTTGAGAAAATTCAACTTTATATATACTTTCAGCATCGTAATTTTAGCACTTTGAAATACCAAAACGTAAGTGTACTAACCGCCTTAAAAATAGAAGGTTCTCTATAACAGTGAAAGTTTTGCTTAGGTCACGTCAGTTCGGGTTAAGCTAGCAAATTTTAAAAGCCCAAAAGTAAAAGCCTTGCGTAGCAAGGCTTTTACTTTTGGGCTTTGAGAGAGGGCAAACCCTCTCTCAAAGTCCATTACAAATTATCCCGAACTTGCGTTAGGTCATAAAACTTAAATCAACAGAAGCGGCACGAAGTGCCGCTTCTGTTGATTTATTGTATAGAACACAAAAAGAGAGTCGTGTTACAACGCGACTCTCTTTTTGTGTTGGGACGAAGCCATCTTGGAAATTAGGCTTCATAAAGTGGCAAAGCATTTTGCCAAGATGGATAAATTCCGTCCTGCCATTGGTCATAGGCGATCGCAAGTAAACTTTCACCTAAAGATAGGTTTGGTTGAAACTGCTGCGATCGGGCAATAATTTCCTCGCAATTAATGCCATACACAGGGATATTTAGCTGTTCGCCGAGGGTTCTTGCCACGACAATGCCAATCCTTGTGCCAGTGAAACTGCCAATGCCAGTGGCGATCGCTAAAAAAGCAAAATCACTCCATGGGATATCACCCACAAACATATTTAAACAGCCATGTAATTGTACAGATAATTCTCTGCCTAGTTCCCATGACTGTTGTTTGTGGATGGTATAAATTTGAGAATTGCGATCTGAATTTTGATTAATTTCAGCGATCGCAAGCTCTAATTTTGTCGTTGTCGTATGTAATGCAAGGGCGAAACTTGTGGTCATGATCTATAGAATACTGGGAAGTGATCACCAGAATTCACAGTCTAGAACTTACCAATTCCAGCGCCAGTGTCGGCAGCGCCAGTATCGGCTGCACCTGTATCAGCAGCTCCATTGGATTCAGAATCTTCAGGATCGTTATAGCTGCCCATTGGTCTTCTACGTCCAAAGCGACCCATAGGGGTGCGCTTGCGAAACTTACGCGCATACGCTTGGTTGCGAAGAGCTTTTTCTTTTTTCTGATTGCGGCGCTTAGCCATTTTAACCTATTATACCCCTTAGAGATTGCGTCTATTTAAGCTAGCACAAAACGAGAAATAGACAAAGACAAATTATTTTTTATGTCTTGAAAAGCACAATATTAGACTTACATTACATAGTTTTTTATTTCCCCGCCTTTGGCGGGGAAATAAAAAACTATTTTAATCAATCCACTCATTGTCTGATTTTTCATCACGAAAGAGGATGCGGTCAAAACCTTCGCTGAGGCTTGGTGGGCTATAGGAGAGAGTGCGATGCATTTCAATGATGATATCGTCAGGGACTTGGCGATCGCGATTATCGTTACGTGATAAACAAATCCAGAGAGGGACATTTAACCAAAGTCCTGTAATTGGTTTAAATCCATGCTCTTTGGCGAGGGAAATAACATTTTTGCGATATTCTCGCTTATAGTTTGTGGCATCATATATTACAGATTGTTGCGATTTGGCAGCATTTGCAAATGACTGTTGTACCTCTGTCCAAATTTCTGTCCAATCTCCCTGTATATCGGCTGATCCATAAAGTGAAGCACGAATGCGATCGGGACTGATGAGTTGAGTTTGTCCATAGGTGAGGCTACTACTATTTTGACTAGCAGTCTGATTAGAAGTACGCAACATCTGCTCAGCGAGGCTAGACTTGCCACTTGCAGGTACGCCAATCAGGATAATTACACTTGCCATTCAAATCGCCGCAAAATGCTAAATGGATCTTTTCAACTATAGCAACCACCAATCGATCTGAGCATTTATACTTAAGACTTAAACACTCAGACCCTATCCTCAAAAAAAAACTAAAAACCTTAAAATATGTCTACACTTTACGATTTCAAGATTACTAACATTGATGGTCAACCAGTTGATCTCGCCAAATACAAAGGCAAGGTTGCTCTAGTAGTTAACGTTGCTTCTAAATGTGGCTATACCAAGCAATACAAGGGTCTAGAATCTCTTTATCGTGAATACAAAGATCAAGGTTTTGAGATTTTGGGATTTCCTAGCAATGACTTTGGCGCACAAGAACCTGGTACTGAATCAGAAATCAAGAGCTTCTGCTCTCTCACCTACGATGTCACCTTTGATATGTTTAGCAAAGTGAAGGTGAAAGGCGCTGACATGACCGATGCGTATAAATACTTAACCGAAACCACGGGTAGTCAGGTGCAATGGAACTTCAATAAGTTTCTTGTCGATAAAGAAGGTAAAGTCGTGAAGTATTATCCTTCTAGCGTTGCTCCTGAGGATGCTGGGTTACGTCAAGACATTGAATCTTTGTTAAGTAAATAAGACTTAACGCGAGTTCGGCATAACTTGAAACAATTTTTAGGAAAGGTTTTGTTACACAAAACCTCTCTTAAAGCCCTAGATCAAAACTCTTGCTATTCAAGAGTTTTGATCTAGGGCTTTAAGGAATTTGTAAGCTTAACCAAAGCTAATATTAAGTAGCTCGGCATAGTTATAAGCGAAACCCATATTTCTGTACCGCCCGCTACGCAGGCGGTACAGAAATATGGGTTTTAAGTTTACTTATGGTTGACTACTTGCTTATTGTTGTTACTTTAGAGACATACAGTAGAAAAAGAACCGATTTTTTATGGTGTGGCTTTGTCCTACTGCAAAATACCTGCTTCTGTATTCAATCGCAGAGCGCTGAGATTAAGTGTTAATATAGCAGTCCTCAATCATTTGTAGATTTTTGGGTTTGTGGAAGTGTCCTCCCTCAGTCAGGGTGCACTTCCATAAACCGTTTAGGATTGTTATATGAAGTAAGAATTTATTTTGTAAGCCTTTTCTTCCTGACTTTAGGTAAGTGTTTATCCTCACACAGTAACATTCGATATATCTGTAATCTAGTTATTAGAAAATAAACACTTGTTGCTATGACTAAGCCTAAAAGAGATTTATCTAAGAAAAATTTAGAAGCTGATGTGGAAATACCCGTTGATTTGCCAGTAGAGGTATTGCCGCATCTAGAGAGTGTTGGAGAGGCAAATAAAGTTCTATTAGAACTAGAGCAATCAATTAATCAACCAATTAACAAAAGACCTGAAAAGACAATTGATCGATCGCTATATTTTTTCAACCGTGAATTAAGTTGGATCGCCTTTAATAAGAGAGTTTTACATGAAGGGGTTGACTCACGTACCCCATTGCTAGAAAGAGCTAAGTTCTGCGCCATTTTTAGCACTAACCTTGATGAATTTTTTATGGTTAGAGTCGCAGGAGTCAAGAAGAAATTTGCAGAACAGCTCGATATTATTACCGATGATGGATTGAAACCCGACAAACAGTTGCTAGCGATTCGTGATGCGCTAGTACCATTGGTAACGATGCAGCATGAGTTTTTTGAGAATACATTGCGTCCAGAACTACACAAACATGGTGTGAAACTTCTGGATTATAAAAATATTGATAAGAAGCATCAACACTATCTCACCACCTATTTTCGGGAAAAGCTATTTCCAGTACTTACACCATTAGCGGTTGATCCTGCCCATCCCTTCCCCTATATCTCCAATCTCAGTCTCAATTTAGTGGTGCTAGTACGCGATCGCGAAACGGGGGAAGAAAACTTTGCAAGGGTGAAAGTTCCTAATGTATTGCCAAGATTTGTACGAATTCCTGAAACTAAGGATCATACGTTTGTACCTTTAGAGCAGGTGATTGCCCATAACCTTGACTCATTATTTCCGGGGATGGAGATCCTCAGTTACTATCCATTTCGGATTACCCGTGATGCAGAACTGGATATTGAGGAGGAAGAAGCAGATGATTTAATTTCGGCTTTGCAAGAGGAACTCCGTAAGCAAAAATTTGGCTCAGTTGTACGAATGGAAATTGCCAACGATGTACCTCTTGCTATTCGCCAAGAATTGATTGATCAATTGGGAATTACGGAGGCAGATGTTTATGACATTCCGGGGCTAATTGGTTTGGGCGATCTAATGGCGATCTCTTTTTTGCCACTGCCTAAATATCAGGATCAGCCTTGGAAATCTGTAACCCATCCCCGACTAAAGGAATCAGATGAGCATAAAAATATTTTTGACATCATTCGTGAAGGTGACTTTTTAGTACATCATCCCTATCAGTCTTTTACAACAACGGTACAGCGCTTTATTGAGGAGGCAGCTAATGATCCTCAGGTATTAGCGATCAAACAGACTTTGTATCGTACCTCTGGCGATTCGCCAATTGTCCATGCATTGATTCGGGCGGCGGAGAATGGTAAGCAGGTTGCGGTATTGGTAGAACTTAAGGCGAGATTTGATGAAGCGAACAATATTCTCTGGGCAAGAAAACTAGAAAATGCGGGTGTGCATGTGGTCTATGGACTAAAGAATCTGAAAACCCATACCAAGACGGCTTTGGTTGTGCGACAAGAAGGCGATCGCTTAGTGCGCTATGTGCATATTGGTACGGGTAATTACAATCCCAAAACTGCCAGATTTTATAGCGATCTCGGAATATTTAGCTGTTGTGATGATTTGGGAGCAGATTTGACGGATTTATTTAACTATCTCACTGGATATTCCCGCCAACGCGAATATCGCAAGCTATTAGTTGCCCCCGTGAATATGCGTGAAAAGTTTTTGCATCTGATCTATCGGGAAATCGAACATCAAAAGCAGGGATATCCTTCCTATATCATTGCGAAGATGAATTCACTGGTTGACCCTGAGATCATCTCAGCGTTGTATGAAGCTTCACAGGTGGGCGTGAATGTAGATTTAATTATTCGCGGTATGTGCTGCCTGCGTCCTAAGGTGAAGGGCTTAAGCGATCGCATCAGGGTCATTAGTGTGATTGGACGCTTTCTCGAACATTCACGTATCTTCTATTTCAGTAATGGTGGTGATGAACAGGTATATATTGGCAGTGCTGATTGGATGCCGCGTAATCTAGATGCTCGTGTGGAGGTAGTTACACCAGTAGAAGAATTATCCCTAGTTAAAGAACTGAAGCAGATCCTTGAAATTGTGTTAGCAGACAATCGCCAAACATGGGATTTGAAGTCTGATGGTACATATATTCAAAGGCATCCTAAGGATGGTGAACCTGAGATGAGTTCTCAGAAGCATTTCATGTCACAGGGTAGACCTGAGTTTGCATAATTAAAAAAAGGGAGCGCTTTGCGCTCCCTTTTTTTAACTATGCTGAGCGACTTATACGAGTTCTTTGGGTTTGATGCCTAGCTGTTGGAACATATTTGTATCATCTTCCCATTCGGGATTTGCCGTAGTTAACAATTTCTCACTAGAGAAGATGGAATTTGCTCCTGCAAGGAAACATAGAGCTTGATCGGAAACACTGAGCCGATCGCGTCCTGCGGAGAGTCGCACAATTGCCTTAGGCATCAGAATTCTTGCCGTTGCCACCATCCGCACTAGTACTAAAGGATCAATTGGTTCAAGATCACCAAAAGGAGTTCCTTTTACAGGGGAAAGGGCATTAATGGGAACTGATTCAGGCTGGGGGGTGAGATTTGCTAAGGTATGTAAAAGCTCAATGCGATCGCGATCAGTTTCACCCATGCCGACGATGCCACCACAACAAACTTGAATTCCTGCGGCAGCAACATGCTGAATTGTTTCAAGGCGATCGCGATAGGTGCGAGTCGTAATAATTTCGGGATAGAAATTTTCGGAAGTATCAAGATTGTGATTGTAAGCAGTTAAACCTGCTTTAGCTAAGCGTTGGGCTTGATCTGGACGCAACATTCCCATAGTTACACAGGCTTCCATTCCCATGCCAGCCACTGCTTCTACCATCTGTAAAACCCGTTCAAAGTCTTCGCCATCGGGAGCATTACGCCATGCTGCGCCCATACAAAAACGAGTAGCACCATGCTCTTTCGCTTCTTGGGCTTGGGTAATCACTTCCTCTAGCGGCAATAAAGGATAGGTCTCTACACCTGTGGGATAACGCGAACTTTGAGGGCAGTATTTGCAATCTTCAGGACATCGCCCCGACTTAATATTGGAAAGCGTACACATCTGCACAGTATCAGTTTGGTGGTGCTGACGATGTATTGATTGTGCCTCAAATATTAGAGACAACAAAGGCTGATGGTAAATCTTGGTAACGGATTCAAGTGAAATCAAGAGAGTATATATGCTTACAACATAAAGATAGCGATCGCCATTGTACTGCGAAGGAATACCGCTTTAAAGCGCGATCGCAACACTTCTTTAAAAAAAGTGGCATTACAAAGTTAACCAATCGCTATACTAAGTACTTTTATTAATCTCACAACATGATTTAGGAGTGCTAGAGCGCTTCGCGCTTTCTCCAAAAACAGATAAATTAAAAAACTGGTTTCGTTATTTTTTTAATTTATCTAGACTACATAAAGCCTAAATTAGACTGTATATTAGAAGTAAATAACGGGAATTATTCAGCGTAACTATAGACTAAATTCTAGCTATAGTCATAGCAAGTATTCAGCTTAACCAAATACCTAGATTCTTTAGTGTGAACATACTTTTTGTGGAGAAAAGTGGATTCATACCAATTTACCAATTCTCTCTATATAGAATCGTTGGTAATACTAAAATTATGATGAGTATTCGCTAGGGATAAGCACAATAATTTTAATTCAGAATAGTTCAGAGTAAAATGGAATAGCAAAAATAAAATGTCATCTGGCGATATTAGGCTACTAAATTTAGCTATTAAGTTTTTCTAGCTAATAGGTCTATGCAGTATTAACTATTAACATCATCTAAATGATTCCCGCCCCAAAACCAAGCAATGAAGTAGAAAGAGTTAGCGCTCTTTACGCCTGCAATATTTTAGATACCGAATCAGAACAAGGTTTTGACGATATCACTCAATTAGCTGCTCACATTTGTCAAACCCCGATAGCCTTGGTAAGCTTAGTCGATAAAGATCGGCAATGGTTCAAATCAAAAGTAGGACTTGAGGCAACAGAAACCCCCAGAAAAATCGCTTTTTGCGCCCATGCAATTCTTCAAGATGATGTCTTTATCGTATCTGACACCCTAAATGACGAAAGGTTCAGAGATAATCCACTAGTTACAGAACCACCAAATATTCGCTTCTATGCGGGAGCACCTCTGAAAATCGCTGGCGGACATCCCATCGGCACTTTATGTGTAATTGATTACCAGCCAAGAGAATTAAATCAAAAACAGATTGAAGCTTTAAAAACTTTAGCCAGTCAGGCTGTTTATCTCATTGATACCAGACGCACCATACAGGAAGTCAACCGTCTATCTTTCGCCTCAAAATCTTCAAATTATAAAAATAAATTTTTAAAAAAGATTGCGTTTTTGACAAGTATTGCTGCGGGAATGGTGATTACACTCGGTAGTGTTGCCTATAATAATTTAGTCAAGTTACAAGAAACAAATACTGCTTTTTTACAGCAGCAAGAGATCTTATCCAGAATTAGCCGTCCATTAAATGACATCCGTGATCTCAAAGTGGCAGTGGCGGAATATATCTTTACTAATAGTGAAGATAGCTTAGGGAGGTACGAAATATTATCTGTGCAGCTAAAGCAAGATATTGAATCAATTCAGAATCTCAAAAAGATTAATAAGATTAAACTCTACGATTCAAAACAGAAGAATCAAAATTTTGATAAGTATCAACTCTTAATAAAAAACATCAGAAAAGAACTTGACCATTCCGTAGAAATACTTGCTCTCTATGAAGCTGCTGGCATTAAAGCAGTCCAAAAGAAGATGCTAGACGATAAATTCAGAGATGTAAGTTCTTACACAATGGATTTTGAAGAGTTAGCCAATATCGAAAAAGATAAGTTATCAACTTGGCTCAATGAAACACAAGCTTTAATTAATCACTTAGTAGATATTTCTGTAGTTGCTCTACTCTCAACTTTAGTAGTACTCTGCCTATTATTTTATTTTGTTTATAGTGAAATTAAAACCCGTTTGCAGCTAGAAAATAGCCTCAAGCGCGAACGTGATTTTACGGTCACTGTTTTAGATACCATAGGCGCATTAGTAATGGTTATCGATCCTGAAGGTAAAATTATTCGGTTCAATCGTGAATGCGAAAAAGTAATGGGGTATCGCTATGAAGAAATAAGAAATCAAGTTTTTTGGAATGTATTTTTACTTCCAGAAGATGTTCAACCGATTCGTGAACAATTAAATAAAACCAATCAAGATAAATCGTTAAAGTATCAAGAAAATTATTGGTTCAATAAAAATAGAGAAAAGCTTCTAATTTCGTGGTCAAGTACAACCTTGCTCAATAAAGACGATGAGGCTGAATTTATTATCATCACAGGTTCTGACATTACCGATCGCAAGCGTGTAGAAGAAGAAATTCGTGTACAGAATTGGCGATCCTTAGTTACATCTCAGATCACCTTACGCATCCGTCAATCTCTCGATATTAAAGAAATCTTAGACACAACTGTCTTAGAGGTACGCAAATTCCTGAGTGCAGATCGAGTCATCTTTTATAAATTTGATGGCGATTGGGAAGGAAAAGTAGTTGCTGAGTCAATTAATGAAATAACTCAGAGTCTTTTAAATACAGATATTCAAGACCTCTGTTTTCGCAATGGACTATGGCAAGAATATCGTCAAGGCAAAAAGACCATTAATGAAGATATCTCGCAATCTAAGTCTCCTGAATGTTATAAAAACTTGATGGCGGAACTTCAAGTTAAAGCTAATTTGGTAGTTCCAATTCTTGAAAGCGATCGCCTTTGGGGTTTGATCATAACTCACCAATGCCATGAGACTCGCCACTGGCGAACTTTTGAGATTGAATTTCTTAAAGAATTAGCGGATCAAGTAGGAATCGCTCTTTATCAAGGCACACTTTTAGAGCAGGAAACCCGTAGACGTGAGCAACTTGCCAAACAAAATATTGAATTAGAACAGGCTCGTCGTGAAGCAGAAACTGCCACAAAAATGAAGAGCGCATTTTTGGCTACCATGAGCCACGAAATCCGTACGCCGATGAATGCCGTATTGGGGATGACAGGTTTACTCGCAGATACTTCGCTTTCGGCAATCCAAAGGGATTTTGTGGAAACAGTGCGGATCAGTGGCGAGAATCTCTTGACGTTAATTAATGAAATCCTCGACTTTTCTAAATTAGAAGCCAATGAAATGGAATTGGAAGAGCTTAATTTTGAGCTTAGTACTTGTGTAGAAGAAGTCACAGATTTACTCGCGATGCTAGCTCAAAACAAGGGATTAGAGCTAGCTTCTTTAATTCATCACGACGTTCCTAACTATTTAACTGGTGATGTATCAAGATTAAGGCAAATATTAACAAATCTCACTAGCAACGCTATTAAATTTACGGCTCAAGGGGAAGTCGTGATTAAGGTTTCTTTGAAATCTGCAACAGATACTACGGCAAATGTTGAATTTAGGGTTATTGATACAGGGATTGGAATTTCTCCAGAAGCTCAAAAGAAACTATTTCAACCATTTACGCAGGTCGATGCATCTACTACGCGCAAATATGGTGGTACGGGGCTAGGACTAGCTATCTGCAAACAGCTTGTAGATTTGATGAGAGGAGAAATTGGTATTGATAGTGAAGAAGGAAAAGGTTCTCAATTTTGGTTCTGGATTCCCTTTGCTAAGCAATCTAGTGAAGAAATCGCGCAGATTAAGCCTAGACGGGAAGTGGATCTTAAGAATATTCGAGTATTGGTTGTTGATGATAGTGAAACTAATTGTAAGATTTTGACCTACCAACTTACGGCTTGGCAGATGCGGGTTGATACGATCCAAAATGCGATGGAAGCTATACCAATCATGCAAAAGGCTCTTGATGAAGGCGATCGCTACGAATTAGCGATCCTCGATATGCAAATGCCAGATCTTGACGGAGAGAATTTAGGTATTCAAATTAAAGCGGATGCTAGATTGAGTGATACGAAGTTAATTATGTTGACATCTCTCAATCAAAAAAATGGAGTCAATAAAATTAAGAAATTGGGCTTTGATGAATACCTTATAAAGCCAGTCAAACAGTCACGCTTACTAGATACTCTCATGTCAGTGATCGCCTCATCCTATGGCAATCTAGATAACTTTACATCTACGAAGATTAGGCATATACCTGTTAAGGATGGCACTCAGGTAATCAAAACTTCTAAACTCAAAATCTTAATTGCAGAAGACAGTCCAATTAATCAAAAAGTGGCTCTTCATCAATTACGCAGCATTGGTTATGAGGCTGATGTAGCAGGTAACGGGAAAGAAGTGTTGAGTTTATTAGAATGTATTGATTACGATATCATTTTAATGGATTGTCAGATGCCAGAGCTAGATGGCTATGAGACGACTATGGCAATCCGCAATCAAAACTCTGATAAGTCGAAGATCATCATCATTGCGATGACTGCCAACGCAATGAAAGAGGATCGCGATCGCTGTATCAATTGCGGTATGGATGATTACCTCAGTAAGCCGATTCGGAAAGACGATTTAGCCCAAAAGCTGGCAGAGTGGGATCTAAAGTTGCAGGAACTGCCCAAATTTATGGACGCTGTCGAGGTAACTACAACTGAGGCAATATCTGATCCATTAATTTTACCTCAAGCTAGTAATGAATCTCCGAGCATAGATTTACCCTTGATAGATTGGACGTTTATAGATGAAATTTCTGATGGTAGCGAAGAGTTTAAAACTGAGATACTCCAAACCTTTTATAGCTCCACGACCCAAAGTCTAGAGCAACTCCAACAAGCGATCGCCTCTCAAAATTACACAGAGATTCGACATATTGCCCATTTTATGAAAGGGTCAGCAAGTAACTTAGGTATCATTTCTCTTGCCGCGATCGCCAATGACTTAGAGAATAACGCGATCGCTCAGCAATGGGATGCCCTAGAGGATCAATTCGGAAAAACACAGGAACTATTAGCCTTGCTTCAAGAAAAATATTCATAAAAAAGCTGGGCAAAGCCCAGCTTTTTTATTTCAAGAGAATTTCACTGCCAATTATGCCAGTTCTCTTTTAAGAATTTTTAAAAAACCTGTTCAATTTCAGCAATATCGGGAATTTCTTCTTTTAATTTGCGCTCAATCCCCATTCTGAGAGTCATTGCTGAACTAGGACAGGAACCACAAGCACCTTGTAAACGCAATCTCACAATTGGTCCTTCGATTTCGACAAGTTCCACATTGCCACCATCAGACATCAAATAGGGACGCAGTTCATCAAGAACATTCTCAACATTATCTTTAGTTAAAGTCAAACTCATATTTTTACCCTTGTATATTTTCCTTTGTTTATCTAAAAACTACTTACTATGCTAATCGAATTAGCACTGGTTGTGAACATCAAGCCAATAGCTAACAGCTATTAGCTAGTTCCTGAATCAAATAACCACAACGATGTTCGCCATTGACCATCCAGTGAGTTCGCTCCACTGGACAATCGAGAACTGTAGCAAACATTTCTAATTCATGTCCGCAAACGCTGGGAAAAGATTCCGCCACATGGGCGATCGCGCAATTATATTCCGTAAAAATAAAACTTTGCTGGTCTTGACTATTCCCTTCTACGGGAAACCACTCCGTTACATAGCCTTCGGAACGGCGGATTTCGGCTAATTTCTCTAGTCTTTGCTTTAGCGAACCTCCTCCAAGTTGCGATTTATAATTTTGCGCCTTGCGTTGCCACTGCTTTTGCAACACCTCAGATACTTGCTCTTTGCCCAACGTATCGATCAGCGTATCTAAGAAATTTACGGCAAACTGGTTATAGCTATCGGGAAAGCGATCGCGTCCCGCCACCGTCAAAGCATAGATAAACTGTGGTCTGCCCATGCCCACCTGCTCAGCAGTGTGATAGATTAGCCCCTCAGCCTCTAAATCCTTTAAATGCTTCCGAATTGCTTGGGGACTAATATCTAGACGATCTGCTAAATCTTGAGCGGTCACTTCGCCCCGTTTAAGCAAATGCTGCAAAATATCTTGCTTAGTGTCATGTTTAGTTTCAGGCTTGGCATCGCTTTTACCCACGCTTTTATCTAACTTATGATCTAGTTGCGCTAGTTCTAAGTCTGGTGTATTTATCTCAGCAACGCCGATGGGAGTTTTCATGGAATAAGCTCCTGATGGCAATTCGAGCAGTTGGTCATATAAGCAAAAGCCAAGAGAAGATTGCGATGCTTTGCATCGCAATCTTCTCTTGGCTTTTGACTGAAGCTAATGACCATAGTTATGTGTTGAAGTTGTAAAGTTATAAAAAAATTGACTTTGACAACTTGTATGTTGCTAATGTACCGTACAATGAGTAAAGAAACAAGCAAGTTGTTTTAATCCCGTAATTTTATGCAACGCACTAAAATTACACATTAACTATCAGGAGCCTTAACTGACATGACTGCAACGGTTCAAGCACTTGTCAACCAACCATACAAATACGGATTTGTTACGTCTATTGAGTCGGATACGATTCCTCGCGGGCTTAGCGAAGATGTCGTCCGCATGATTTCGGCTAAGAAAAATGAGCCAGAATATATGCTGGAATTTCGCCTCAAAGCGTATCGCCAATGGTTAAAGATGCAAGAACCGACTTGGGCGCATGTGGATTATCCTGCGATCGATTACCAAGATATCGTTTACTATTCCGCACCAAAGCAGTCCAAGAAAAAGGCAAGTCTCGATGAAGTCGATCCCGAATTGCTCGATACCTTTGAGAAATTAGGTATTTCCCTATCAGAGCAAAAGCGCCTCGCCAATGTTGCCGTTGACGCAATCTTTGACAGCGTTTCCGTCGCAACTACCTTTAAAAAAGATTTAGCCAAAGTCGGTGTAATTTTCTGCTCGATCTCGGAAGCGATGCATGAATACCCCGAACTAATCAAAAAATATTTAGGAAGCGTTGTCCCGATCGCTGATAACTACTTCTCGGCACTGAACGCCGCCGTATTTAGCGATGGTTCCTTCGTCTACATCCCCAAAGGTGTGAAATGCCCCATGGACTTGTCCACCTATTTCCGCATTAATAATGGCGATTCTGGTCAGTTCGAGCGTACCCTCATCGTTGCCGAAGAAGGTAGCTATGTGAGCTATCTCGAAGGCTGTACTGCGCCAATGTTTGATACCAATCAACTGCACGCCGCAGTTGTGGAATTAGTCGCCCTAGATGATGCCGAAATCAAATATTCCACCGTGCAGAACTGGTACGCTGGCGATAAAAATGGCAAGGGTGGAATCTATAACTTCGTGACCAAGCGTGGCTTGTGCCAAGGCAAGAATTCCAAAATCTCTTGGACGCAGGTAGAAACAGGCTCGGCAATCACTTGGAAATATCCTAGCTGTGTCTTAGTCGGCGAAAATTCCGTTGGAGAGTTTTACTCGGTTGCGCTTACCAATAATAAGCAACAAGCTGATACTGGCTCCAAAATGGTACATATCGGCAAAAACACCCGCAGCAAAATCGTTTCTAAGGGTATTTCCGCAGGTGGCTCCCAAAATAGCTATCGTGGCTTAGTGAAGATTTCACCAAAAGCAGAAGGCGCAAGAAATTATTCTCAATGTGACTCGATGCTGATCGGTGATTGCTCACAGGCGAATACTTTCCCCTATATCCAAGTCCAAAATAATACCGCCAGAGTCGAGCATGAAGCATCTACTTCCAAGATTGGTGAAGAACAACTCTTCTATTTCCAACAACGCGGTATCGCGGTAGAAGATGCCGTCTCCATGATTATTAGCGGCTTCTGTAAGGAAGTATTTAACGCTTTGCCGATGGAGTTTGCAGTGGAAGCAGATAAGCTTTTGGCTTTGAAGTTAGAGAATAGTGTTGGATAGAGCGATCGCCATTCACCTTTCAACCTTAAAAATATACAGCCTGTTGAGGATTCAAGTAGTAAAGAGAAATTTTTGAAAGCGCGGCGGAGCCGCGCTTTCAAAAATTTCTCTGGGTTATAATTCAGCGCAAAGCGCTGTATTCCTTACATTGGCTCCAGTCGGATTAGTTGTCCCGCTTGTTCATCGGTGAGAATATAAATAAATCCATCTTTTCCTTGCCGCACATCACGCACCCTTTGCCCAATGGGTATAGTCTCTTGAATGGCTGTTTTATTTGCCTCTATTTTGATGCGAATAACATCTTTCGATACCAAGCCTCCTGCAAAGAGATTGCCTTTCCACTCTGGAAAGCGATCGCCACGATATACCATCAATCCAGATGGTGCGATCGCAGGAGTCCATACCAATTGGGGATCGACCATATCAGGACGAGATGTTTCGGTGGAAATCTGTCCACCGATATATTCTTGACTAAAGCTGACAACTGGCCAGCCGTAGTTTTTGCCAGCTTCGATGAGATTTAATTCATCCCCACCCCTTGCACCATGCTCTGTTGACCATACTTGCTGCGATAAGGGATCGGCAAACAAGCCTTGAATATTACGATGTCCGTAGCTCCAAATTGCAGGATTAGCATTAGTGTTTTTTGCAAATGGATTGTCAGACGGAATGGAACCATCATCTTTAAGTCGAAGGACTTTGCCAAGTTGACTATCTAGCTTTTGGGCTTGCTTGCGAATTAGTTCACCATTTAACTCTAATGGTGGATTCCCCCCATCACCGATCGCCACCAGCATGGTTTGATCAGGTCGCCAAACGATGCGCGAACCAAAATGCTGATTGCCAGACTTGGATGGTTTGACCTCAAAAATCACTTTCGGCTCCACCAGAGCTTTTCCATCAAACTTGGCTCGTAAAATACTAGTGTGGTTAGATTGGAAATCTCCAGAAGAATAAGTAAGATAAACCCAGTTATTTTGCTCAAAGTCTGGATGTAACGAGATATCCATCAAACCTGCTTGTCCAGATACAAATAGGTTCGGGATATTCGCGATCACAATTTCCTCTAGTAATCCATTGCGTAAAATTTTGACTCGACCAACCCGTTCAGTAATCAGAATCGCGCCATCAGGCAACCAAGCCATTCCCCAAGGTCTTTCTAAATCTTTGACTACGGTGACTTTTTTGAAACCAGTCGGAGTAGGTTTTTTATCAATTGCTTTATTAGTAGCATTATTAGTGGCAATCGCTGATGTGGTTGGTTGAGCCGCGATCGGTTCATTCAGCTTAGGTTCTGGGACAGTGCAACTTCCTGTGAGCAAAGCGATCGCGCTAATGACGAGGCTCAACGGATGACGTAAAGTCTGAATCGCTTTTGTCTGGTAATTCATAGTTTTTCGACCTTCTCATGCCAATATCTGTTCACTACATGATTATAGTGCTTTTCATTTTGCCTAGGGCAAAATGAAAAGCGCAAACCCTTACTCTGATTGTTTTTTTGTTTTGGAAATGAGTACGCACGCATTTCCAAAACGCTATACAATATTAAGTAGCTGTTAAGAGAAACATAGATGATTGTTGAAAATAGTGAAGTAATTTTATCGGTCAAGGATTTGACTGCGGAAGTGGATGGAGTCCAGATTCTTAAAGGACTAAATCTCGAAATTAAGTCTGGTGAAGTCCATGCGATTATGGGACCTAATGGCTCTGGTAAAAGCACTTTCTCCAAAGTATTAGCGGGACATCCTGCCTATACCGTCACAGGTGGCGAGATTTGGTATAAGGGCAAAAATCTCTTAGATTTAGAACCCGAAATTAGATCTAGAGAAGGCATATTTTTAGCTTTTCAATATCCACTGGAAATCCCAGGGGTGACAAATTCTGATTTCTTAAGATTGTCCTATAACAATTTGCGAAAGCATAAGGGGTTAGAAGAGTTAGATATTATTGATTTTGATGACTTCATTCAAGAAAAGTTAGAGATTGTGGAAATGAATCCATCATTCTTGAGCCGTAGCGTCAATGAAGGATTTTCAGGTGGTGAAAAGAAGCGCAATGAAATCTTGCAAATGGCAATTCTTGATCCGACTTTAGCAATTTTAGATGAAACGGATTCAGGGTTAGATATTGATGCTTTGCGGATTGTGGCGGGTGGTGTGAATAAGCTCTCCACACCTCATAATTCTTCTCTCGTAATTACCCACTATCAGCGCTTGCTCAATTACATTATTCCTGACTTCATTCATGTGATGGAAAATGGCAAGATCATTCTCACGGGTGGTAAGGACTTGGCGCTAGAGCTAGAAGAGAAAGGCTATGACTGGCTCAAAGAAGAAGAGGCGGTGTTGGCATAATGGCTATTCAAGTTTCTGGACAATTGGAAGATCAAGCGGAATTTAAGGGTGCGTTAAGTACGCGCAGTAAACTGGCTGTCAATAGTGAGCAGTTTGTCGCTCAGGTTGTGGGTTTACGCTCTGATGTTGCCACTCCCGATCAAGATACCAGCGATTTTGTGGGCAACCTGCGGCAGTTGGCTAGCGATCGCTTAGCAAGCCTATCTTTCCCCACCACTAAAGATGAAGAATGGAAATATACCGATGTTTCCGCTTTGGGGAGTTTGACTTTTGCCAATCAACCAGCGATCACTTCCCGTAGTGCTAATCTTGAAGCCTTAATCGCCAATAATATCGCGCCAGAATCTTTAGGTAATTGTCTGGTATTTGTGAATGGAAAGTATCGTAAGGACTTATCCGATACTAGCGATGTAACGGAAGGCTTGGTCATCGGGACATTAGAATCTCTAGGCGATCGCATTTTGCCAAAGTTGCGATCGCATCTCGCCCAGCATCCCGATGCTAATGATTTTTTTGCGAGTCTCAATACCGCTTGCATGGAAGATGTAGCAATCATTCTCGCACCGAAAAATTTGGTGGTAGAGAATCCTGTGCAATTGCTCTTTATCTCTGCTCCCCAATCAGGTGAAGCAACTTTAATCACCCAGCCTCGTTGTTTGATCATTGCGGAAAGCCATAGCCAATTGACCTTTGTGCAAACCTTTGTGGGTGAAAATAATCACCTCTATTTCACTAATGCGGTGACGGAAGTTTGGCTAGCGGAAGGCGCTCAGGTCAATCATACAAAGGTGCAAAGACAAGGCGATGAAGCGATTCATATCAACACTACTGCGATCGCTCAAGCTCGCAATAGTGTCTATAAGAACCAAGCGATTAGCTTTGGAGCAAAGATTTCTCGTCAAAATTTGATTGTGCATCAAATGGCGGAACAAACGGAAACTTCGCTCACAGGTTTAGCTTTTATTGATGGAGAACAGCTTGCTGATACCCATTCGGTAATCTCTCACAACTATCCGCATGGATCGAGCAAGCAACTGCATAAATGTATTGCCGATGGGCGTTCCCATGCGGTCTTTAATGGCAAGATTCAAGTCGCGAAGTTAGCCCAGCAGACTGATTCTGCACAGCTAAGTCGTAATCTGTTACTATCGGGCAAGGCGCGAGTAGATACTAAACCGCAGTTAGAAATTTTTGCGGATAATGTCAAATGCGCTCACGGTGCAACGGTTAGCCAATTGGATGCTGAAGAAATCTTCTATCTCCAAAGTCGGGCGATCGATGCCGAGAGTGCGGCAAAACTGCTGACCTATGCCTTTGCAACGGAAGCGATTTCTGAGATTCCTATCGTCTCAATCCAGCGATCGCTTAGTAGCTTTGTTTTAGAAAAAACGAAATCCTAACAAAAAAGCACCACACTTTGTGTGGTGCTTTCTAAAAGAAGAAAGGCAGCATTGCTGCCTTTCTTCTTTTAGATATCTAGATCTGCAAGTCCTAATTTTGAGCCATAGGTCTCAATAAATTCGCGGCGTGGGGCAACTTTATCACCCATTAAGATTGTGAAGATCCGATCAGCTTCCGCAGCATCTTCAATGGTGAGACGTTTCAGCGATCGCGTGGCAGGGTTCATGGTCGTTTCCCATAGCTGTTGCGGCATCATTTCACCTAAACCTTTGAAGCGCTGAATGCTGTAGTTGGCATTAGGAGGGAAAGAAGCTATTAGCTCCTGCAAATCGCGATCGGTATAGCAATAGGTATGGTTTTTACCGCGCTCCACCTTATAGAGTGGAGGACAACCGATATAGATAAAGCCGCGATCGAGTAGTTCTCTTTGATAGCGATAGAAGAAGGTCAAGAGCAATGTCCGAATGTGCGCTCCATCCACATCCGCATCAGCCAGCAAGATAATTTTGTGATAGCGAAGTTGGGCTTCGTTAAAGTCTTCACCTTTAATACCAAGACCACAGCCTGTAATTAAGGCTTGGATTTCATTGTTTTTATAGATCTTGCTATCATCGGCTCGCTCGATATTGAGAACTTTACCGCGCAATGGCAGGATTGCTTGATAATGGCGATCGCGTCCTTGCTTAGCACTGTTATGTACAAATACACCACTAGCAAGGGCAAAATTGTGGCTATTTGGCACTTCGATGTCATAAACATCAATACGCTCGCTTAGTTTCTCAACCTTGACAATGCGATGATTGTAATTAGTAACTGCCTCAACTGCAAGTTCGGAATTACCTTCAAAATAGCGATCGCAAAATGTCTCAAACTTGAGTAGAGATTTATCGCGAGTATCAATGCGATAAGCACGATAGGCATCTAAATCAAGACAACCATTCTCAACTGCAATCTGCTTAAGAGCAGCTAAGGTTTTGCGGTAATAGGTTTGTTGTAAAGCAGCCTTACGTTTTGCTCTAAAGGTATCTGTCCATTGCTCTTGAGTTTTTACACGTCGCCAATCGATCAGATCAGGATTTTGCCATTGTTGCTGTGCAATTTCTGATAAGCGTTGTCTTGCTTCAGGGTTTTGGGCAAAAAATTCTTTTGTTCTTGTAGATTGCTGCTGACGATGTTCAGGATTACTCCAATATTCTCGCTGAGACCGATCTAACTGCTGCTGATTTTGTGTTTGATAATCAGGATTGCTCTCATAAAATTCACGCCACTTCGCAGTCATATAGGCTTTGTAATCGGCATCTTCCCACTGTGCCTTTGCCTGTTGCGAGAGAATTTCTCTAGTTGCAGGTTCTTGCATTCTCTGACTCATGCGATCGCGAAATTCTTCCGTAGTTTTTAATTGACGGCATTTTTCGATGACTTCAGGACGATGTAAGGTTTGGGCAATGTGAACTTGATGCAATTGCAAATGATCTAACTTTGGCAAACGTTGGAGATTAGTTGGATTATTATTCAGTTTATTAAAATCAACATGATGACAATGATCCCCATCTTCGACTTGGTAAACACCTTGATAACGGTTATACCAATCTGCGATCACGTGCGTGAATAACCAGCCATCGGATTTGGGATTCCATACCATTTCATATCCATCGATGGTGATGCTCTTATCAGCTTTACTAGACAGCCTGCGATAGAGAGGCATTAATGAATCATCAACCGCGAGTTCGGCGGCGGCTTTGTAAGTGCGATCGCGAAGCATGAAAGGATGATCAGGTGTACAAACTAGCTGCTCACCATTATCTAAAGTGACACGAATTACCTCTGCATTTCGCTTAGTAATTCTGGCATTGATAATCTGCTCAACTCCAATCGTGCCATCGTTACGAATCGTGTAACAGAAGTTTTGCTTACCAGCCTTTTCTTCTTCTACCAATTGCTTGAAACTAATATTGCGTCCGTCTACTAGGGCAACGAGGGTATCACCATCAAAACAGCCGCCTGCGGAGTCTCCCTCAACAATGAAGATTTCGGATTCTTTGGGATCGCGAGAACTACAGTCGGCAAGCTTTCCCGGTAAAGTGGAAGACTCCAAAGCAGATTTGCGTCGAACTAGTTCACGGGCGCGACGGGCAGCTTCAGCCGCATTAAAAGCTTGTAGTGCTTTTTCGATAATTGAAGTAGCAACCGCAGGATGGAACTCTAGATATTCATTGAGAACTTCACCAACGAAGGAATCAACAATACCGCGTACTTCCGTATTACCTAGCTTAGTTTTAGTTTGACCTTCAAATTCTGGATCAGTAACCTTAACGGAAATTACTGCCGTTAAACCTTCTCGGACATTTTCCCCAGCGAGATTTGATTCGCCCTCTTTGATCTTTTTGAGTCTCCGAGCCGTAGCATTCATCGTGCGCGTAAGAACGGTTTTCAGTCCTTCTAAGTGAGTTCCACCGTCAATTGTGCGGATGTTATTCGCAAAGCCAAGAACGTTGTCATTGTAGGAATCAATACACCATTGCAATGCGACTTCAACAACAACGTTATCGCGTTCACCATTTACATAGATAATGTCAGGGTGAATAGGTTCTTTGTCGCGAGTCATGTAGGCGACATATTCGCGAATACCACCTTCATAACAATAGATATCGGTGCGAAGTTCTTCACCTCGGCGATCGCAAAATTCAATTTTTACGCCAGCATTGAGGTAGGCAAGCTCTTTGAGTCGGCTCGCGAGAATATCGTATTCAAATTCAGTTTGGGTGGTAAAAATTTGCGAATCAGGCTTGAAACGTACCTGTGTACCTCGTCGGGGTTGAGCTTCTTCGCTTGGGCTAGCGATTAATTCTGTGACAGGAAAGCCCCTTTCATATCGTTGCTTATAGACTTTTTCTAGTCGCCATACGGAGACCTCTACCCATTCGGAGAGGGCATTAACTACAGAAATACCGACACCATGTAAGCCACCTGATACTTTGTAACCACCATCGCCGAACTTTCCACCTGCATGGAGAACGGTGAGTACGGTTTCGAGGGCAGATTTTCCAGTTTTCGGATGAGTATCGGTTGGGATGCCGCGTCCATTATCGGAGACCTGTACGGAGCCATCGGGTAAAAGCTCAACTAAAATGCGATCGCAATGTCCTGCAAGGGCTTCATCAACGCTGTTGTCAACGACTTCAAAAACAAGGTGATGTAATCCTTTTGGTCCTGTTGTACCGATATACATCCCAGGTCGCTTACGAACTGCTTCTAGACCTTCTAGTACTTGGATCTGATTGGCATTATAAGTTTCTGTAACGATCTCAGGCATGAAGGTAAACAACTCCAGAAATTATGTCGTCTTCAAGGGGGCTTTAAAGAAAAACTTTACAAGCGCTCTTGATGGTGTTTTAAGGTGTTTTTTGAGTAAAGATTCAAAAACACTCTGCCATTATAGCTTAAAAGCCTTACAGATATGTCGAGACCATCTCAGAATAAGTTTTTATGTACCTCCAGTAATCGCGTAAAAAAACGTGAGTTCGATATAGCTATTTGCATTATTGAGAAGCACAGCGCAAATAGCGAAAAATGGTAAGAAGCACTTGGTGCTTCTTACCATTTTTCGCTATTTGTTTAACTGACATTGAAAAATACGAGTTCGGAATAATTTAAAACGGTTTTTGAGAGAGGGTTTGCTACGCAAACCCTCTCTCAAAAATCAGAAGCAAAAGCCTTACTAAACAGGGCTTTTATTAAATCCTAATGATCTGTGCAAGCCCATACCTGAATTGCACAGCTATCATTGCCACAATAACCAAGAGCATTATTTTTAGCAGTTGTTTCGTCTGCTGCGGCAGCCCATCCAAAGTAGCCACCACCTTTAGCAACAGCAGCACAACCATTACTAAAAGTAACTACTTCCGTACAACTGCCTTCACAAGCCGAAAGCGCGTATTGTTTTGCGCCCTCTTCACTATCGAAGTTATAAGCCCAGCCATAAGCCCCATTTGGCCCAGTGGCGACTGCTCCGTATTGGCTGCCTGCGATCGCTGCTCCAATTCCGAATCCCTCAGCTAAAAGAAAAGTGGCTGCAATAAATCCTAGATACTTTTTCATGTTTTTTAATAGCCTAGTAGTTTGATGATTTCCTAGATGATTGAGTAGTGCTAAATAAAGGAAACTATCCCATTCTCTTGATCACTACCAATGTTTGAATAGCCGTGCCTTAGTTTCCCAAAGAATTAAAACTTAATTCCTTCTCATTAATCTTGTCTCAGATTTTTTTGTTTTTAAGAATTAGTAATTTATTATTACTCAAAATCCTTAAAAAGATTAATTTGTAATCTTTTTAAGGATTAATTTTAGCGATCAGTGCAGGCCCAAACAACTACTTCACAACTAGAACCACCGTAGTCATAACAACTAGCAACAGCATTATCTTTAGCCGCAGTTTCACTAGCATTCCAAGCCCATCCAGTAGCTCCACCACCCTTTGCTACTGCTCCACAAGCATTCGCAAACCAAACTTTGGTAGTGCAGGTGTCACCACATTGTGAAAGTGCTGCATCGATCGCTGCATCTTTACTGTTGTAGTTATAGGCATAGCCATACGAGCCATCGGAACCAGTTGCTACTGCTCCATACTTATCGTCAGCGAGCGCAGCTCCAACTCCAAATCCCTCAGCCAAAAGAAAAGTAGCTGCAATAAATCCTAGGTATTTTTTCATACATTCTCCACTATTGAAATTAGATAGCTTGGATGATTTTGAGACCTGCACAATTAATTATTCCCCCGTAACAAATTAATATTATGCTTTTTGAAATTTTTTTTGATTTAACATTAAAACTCTTAACTTAATTAAACTAGATTGCACTAGTGATCACAATAAAATCGTTATGCCATGATTATGATAAAAAAGTGGCAATCCGTATTTTATATTGCTTTTTACATTTCCCAAAGAAGCGATCGCGATAAAGTCTGATAAGATTGCTGTCATGAAAATCTTAGGAATTGATCCAGGCTTAGCAATTGTTGGATTTGGCTTAATCGAAGTAGAAAAACCTGCTTCCCCCAAACTATTAGAATTTGGCACGATCGTTACACCCAAGCAGACACCAATTGGCGATCGCCTGAAAACTATTTATGAGGACATGCACACGCTGATTGAACAATTTCAACCTCAGGTGGTGGGGATGGAAAAATTGTTCTTTTATCGAATGGGCAACTTAGTAAATGTGGCTCAAGCGCGAGGGGTAATTGTGTTAGTTCTCAATCAGCACAATATTGAACCGATTGAGTTTTCGCCACCACAGATTAAGCAAGCATTAACAGGGCATGGCAATGCTGATAAAACTGATGTACAGGAGGCGGTAAAGCGGGAATTAGGGCTAGATAGTATTCCCCGTCCTGATGATGCTGCCGATGCGATCGCCGCCGCTTTAACTTGTTGGCTTATTAATGGTTAAGTAGCTGGGCGCAGTTAAATATAAAAACCAAAAAACTGTGGCGCGTGCGCCACAGTTTTTTGGTTTTTATATTGTTGCTGTAGGAGAGCCTCTGTATCTCGCTTGCTGGAAAAGCGCCTATAATGCCAAGGCTTCAGTATTAATGGCAATCGGATGGCTCAGGTCTAAATCAGGGGGATTTTGGGCGAGATCGGCGATCGCTAAACCAGTGACAGGATGAATCCAATCGGCGGCGATTTCGGCTAGGGGTAAGAGGACAAAGGCGCGATCGCTCATTCTGGGATGCGGTAACACTAATTCGGGCGAGTCAATCAGGCGATCGCTATAGAGCAATAAATCCAGATCGAGGGTTCTAGCTCCCCACCGTTCGCGGCGTTCACGTCCAAAAATTTGCTCTATATAAAATAAAGCGCGTAATAACTGCAATGGACTAAGAATAGTTTTTAAAATTGCACAACCATTGATGTAGTCAGGCTGTGGGGCGGAATTTGGCAAGGTAATTGCCTTGGTGCGATACCAACGCGAAACCTTAACCACCTCTATTTCAGGATGATTAGCGAGTCGGGCGATCGCTGCTTGGACTATTTTTTCGGAGTCCCCGATTTCACTGCTCAGGTTACTACCGAGGGCGATCGCGCAAAGCTCTGTCATGAAGTTTTATCTAATTAAAAATTAAAGACGCTGCTATGCAACGCCTTTGTTGAATTATACAGTGCGATATATCCATACAAATCTGGAGGTGGATGGGCAGATGGTTGGAGTTTTTAAGCAGAGCATTCCCAAGTAGGGGTAGAGCATTTGCGTCAAGGTTTGTAAATTATCACGGAAATCTTGATACGCAAATGCTCTACCCTCTTCGCGTTTACCGATAATTTATCCCTGCGGTTTGGGAATGGTCGGTTAGACACAAGGAAAGGAAAATATTTGTTTACAGGTCGTAGGGGCAGAGCATTCCCGCAACAATTTATGAATTCTTAGATCCGTCTAAATCGGGAATGCTCTGCCCTTAATCTTCATCATTCACCAAAAATCTCGAACTGCCCGAAATATCTAATATAGCTATAGCCAAGTAAGTTAAGACATAAAACCCAAAAGAGAGTTGCGGCGCGAAGCGCCGCAACTCTCTTTTGGGTTTTGTTTTTGTCATAACATAACTGGCTATGGCTATATTTAATCTCTCAATCGCAGGTATAAATTGTTCGTAATAGCGAAGAGGGTAGAGCATTTGCGGATGGAGATTGTGGTGGAGTGTTGCGAGATAGTGGCGCAAATGCTCTACCCCTACAGAATTAATCAAAATCAAAATTATGGCTCGAAAACCACGCGAACTAAAAACTGGCTATTGCTATCACGTTACAGTTCGGTGTAATAATCGCGAATTTCGATTGATTCGGGATGAATGTCGAGAGGTGTTGCTCTTTTCTATTCAAAAATGTAAAGACAAGTTTGGGTTTAAACTCTATGCTCTGTGCATCATGAGCAATCACATTCATTATTTGATAGAACCTTCTCAACCAGAGAATTTACCAAAGATCATGCATTGGCTGAACTGGTATACAGCGATGTGTTTTAACCAGATGATGAATCGCACGGGGCATTTCTGGGAGAAGCGATATCACAGTACGGGGTTTGCGAATACGGATATGCGGTGGGCTTTGAATACGTTGCGATATATTCATGCGAACCCGAAGGCGGCGGGGATGCAGTTGGGATTTTTTTATGACTATAGCAATTATGGAACCTATGACCGCTTAACTGATGATGGGTTGACGCAGTGGCATCCTGCGTTTTTAATGTTGGGTGCGATGTTGGAGATCTGTGCAGCGAAGTATCGCAAATTTTGCCAGAAATATAAGCCGAAGCCGAAACCTGAGAGGCAAAATTATTGGGGTACGAAGTTGTTGGCGAATTTAAAAATTAAGGGCAAGACGGGAAAGGGTTGTCGAGGGCAGAAGTCGTTATGGGATGAGTGGGATAAGCCCGATGGAGAGATAAGACAAGTTGCTGAAAAATTTGTAATAGCAAATTGCTATGACCCAAAGGTGGCTTGCCAGAAATTTTCGGAAAAAGACAATGATGAAGGAGAGGCGGCTGGTGACAGGTAACGGATCTTGGAAAGGCGCATTATGTCGTAGGTAAATGTCGGTTTACAAAAGTTAAAAGAAGTGTGAAACGTTTATGCCTTACACTTCACAAGTCTCGATGCGAGAAAGAATATTCCATCCCATCTAGGGAGGTGTCCCTTCACACTTATAAAATTTTCGTTAAAAAATTGGTCGGGATAGTCCACCCATTTACCTTCGCTTTTCCATGCAGTGCGATCGCAAAATTTATCCCAAGTCTCAGAACTTGGCAAACTAAAATCTAGCTTACCACCACACTCGACATAAATCTGCTTCTGGACACTAAAGCCATACAGTCCATTGCTATGCTTTACCCAGAGGCGATCTATAGCCAATAGCTCATCACAAGGAAAGTTGCGTAAGTCATCTTCATCTAGCCATTGATTTGATTCTTTCCCGACTGCACTCAGCATCAATCTATCGGTTTCCCGATCCGCCTTTTCCCATTCCTTCGCCTTGAGATAAGTTTCTAATTGCTCATAGCGCTTATCGATCACTAACTTTTCGAGTGACTTTAAAACATCAGCCTTATTAGTTTGGCGATAAATGAGATCTACGAGGTCACGATTATCGAGATCGACTAGCCTTTGAATGAGTCTATTAGGATTTGGTGTCAGGCTGGCATAAAACAAAATCGTATCTTTCCATACGTTCAAGCTTAACTTCTTAAATAACAAAGACTCCCCATCTTCTTTTAAACGCACAAGTTCCGAAGCAGCTAGAAATTCTTGAAAGCTCAAATGGGAGAACTGATAGATATTTTCGTCTCTTCTAACCAACATCTCACTGATATCAGCCATTTGCGCCAAAAACTTTTCCACATTAACTTCACTATCAAATTTATCCAAACCAATCTTCAGCTTATCTAACAAATCATCACGTTGAATTTGTTTAAAGCCCTCTTCGCGATCGTTTGTAGCCCGTTTCATCATTTCTAGCGCCACAAATTGCAGCACCTCTTGACGCTGATTTGTCGATTTGAGTAATAATTCAATTTTTCTTAAACTCGGTCTGCGGTTTAGCTGTAACTCACAAATGCCTTGATATAGCTCCACCTTGCGCTTTGGTAGCTCTGCGCCTAGCTCATCCCGATGGTAGCGCACCATCATATTTAACAAGAGTGCATTACCTGCGATCGCATCTAGTTCTGGACGTTCCTTAATTTGCGCTAAGAGAGACTTTGCTTTGTTTTTAGCGGCGCGTTCCACATCTTTGCCAGAACGACCACCCCTAGCCATGATTTCTTGGCAGAGATACCACTGCTCGACAAACTTTTGACGTTGTTCCTGATTAAATTTCTCAATCCAAAAACTTGATGATGGCTTCTGAGCAGTATAGTTTTCGCGATAGGCAGTTGGACGCGAAGTGATGATAAAAACCGAATTGCGATATTTCTGCATCGCCGCACTTAGCCACTCACTGACCTTTGCTCTTTCCGAAATTGGTATTTCATCAAAACCATCAAACATCACCAATGCTTGACCTTCTCTAAGCAAGTTCAACACCCAATCTGGCGGCGCGACTAGCTCTTGATCTTCCAGCAATTTATTAACGTGATCATTGGTTAAAAATTCTGGCAAGCTTGGCGGATTATCTTGCGAGAGAGTCAGATAACAATCTGCTAAATAAACTAAAAAGGGAATGAACTTCGGCGCGTTATATTTGCCATAGGCGCGAGCGCTGTAAATAAATGAGAGATGCTTTAAAAGCGTAGTTTTACCAAATCCGCCCCAAGCATGAATCGCGATTTGTTTTAGTTTTGGTCTGTTTTGACTATTGCGTAGTAAATCCCAAATTTGGGTAGTCTTGTAATCTTCTAAGGATTCGGGACGATCATAGCCTGCATCCCTTGCACTAATCGTCAAACGCAAAGGGACAAAGATCTCCTGTAAGACAGGATAGTTATCAAATCCTTCGATCTCTCTAATGCCAATTGCCCGATCTTCATGGCAGGTAAGTTTTTGCTCTTCGAGATATTTTGACTCAAAATCAGATAGTTGAGAGACAACTTCCTTTAAAGCTTCCTGTTGTGATGATTTTGCCGCTAACTTTTCTCGCAAATGTTCCATCCCTTCTAAAAAACGATCGGCATCCTCAGCCCCTTTCTCTGCTAACTTTTCTTTTAGTCGTTCCAAAAAGTTTTTGACATAAGCCCAGAAAATCCCCAAAATCGCCGCCAAGACAAAACAAGTTAGTGCGATCGCTGCCATTACCCAGTCTTGCTTAATCAAATAATTGATAAATGCACTACCAGTAATGCCTAACGATGAAAAACTTAAAAATTTTCGCAGTCGAGATGGTTTTTCTGGTTCTTGAGTCATGGTGCTTAGGGCGATCGCATTTTAGTCAGTATAAACCGATATCTCAAGTATGTATAAATTACGAAATATCAAAATTCGCTTGACCTAATTCCACCGACACGCCATCAAAGCGATCGTCATTAGGGTGATAAGAAAGCAACTCAATCCCGATCGCCTCATCAGTATCAGCATCCTTTATCAGAATAATTCCATCACCCAGTTCAGAACAAATTTGATTCTTGCGAGGAGATTGCCAAAATACGGTTAGCAATTCCATTTTAGGTTCATAAAAAACTTTTATCTGTGCCATAGCTGTCTACCTTCCTTAATTGCATCAGTTTGATAAGCCGTAATTAGAAAACCATCTCCATTTAATTTACGGGCTACTGCTACTACCCAACGTCTTTCCCGTCTTTGCAAATAAAACAAAAACACATCAGAGTCCCGATTACTTTCTCGAATCTCGTCAGGTAGCTGTAAAGCAGCTTCTACCAATTCCTCTAAATCTGCGAGATCGGGATGTTTGACTAAAAGTTTTTGCCAATATTCGTCTGTTGTCCTGACAGTAAAGCCCAGTGGTGTTTTAACATCAAATTTCATGTTTTGATTATCTCATATTAGCTCTTGAGTCATGGTGTAATGGGCGATCGCTAGAAAACCACTATAATTATGACAGACTAACTCAAAGGTGCAGTCATGGTCGCTACTCCCGTTATCGCTCCAGTTAAACCCATCTCATCGACAATTTCTCCCGATGGTGCTGATCCTTCTCAATCAACATTTGTCACCTTAGAGGATTATCGATCGCTTGCGGAAGCCGCCGAAGAACGCCTCGAATATCGCAACGGAGAAATTTTTGTTATGTCTGGTGGTTCCCATCCCCATAGTCTTATTGCAGCAAATATCATAATTTTTCTGGGTATTAATCTGCGTGATACTGATTTTCAAATTTGTGGTAGTGATATGCGGATCTGGATTCCTGAATTTAACTGCGGAACCTATGCGGATGCCTTAGTGATTAATGGGGAGCCAGAATTTAATGATAATCGTACTGATGAAATTCTCAATCCGATATTGATTGTGGAAGTTCTCTCACCATTGACACAGGGGTATGATCGAGGTGAGAAATTTCGTAAATATCGCTCCATTTCTAGCCTTAGAGAATATCTATTGATTAGCCAATCAGAGCCATATATTGAGCATTATTCTCGATCTGAGAATGCTGATATATGGCAATTTCAAATAAGCGATCGCCTAGAGCAGAAAATCACATTACCTAGCCTCAATATCGAAGTTCCCATTACAGAAATCTATCGTCGCATCATCGGAATTAGTTAATGCGATCGCCTAATAAAAAAAAGACCGTCCTGAGTAATTAGGACGGTCTTTTTTTTATCTAGGCATTTACTGTTTCTGTAGTGCGGTAGAGCTTTGCGCCAACATTGCGTAACTTCTCTTCGATGCGATCGTAACCGCGATCGAGGTGATGTAAGCCCATCACTGTGGTTTCACCATCGGCGGCTAGTCCCGCGATAACCAATGCAGCCGAGGCACGTAAATCCGTCGCCATAACTGGAGCGCCCGACAATTGCGGAACACCTGTTACTACCGCCACATTATTCTTGAGGCGAATATTTGCACCCATGCGATTGAGTTCCGCAACGTGCTGCAAGCGATTTTCAAATACAGTTTCAGTCACTACGCCATTACCTTCGCAGATGGTCAGCAAAGCCATGAACTGCGCTTGCATATCTGTAGGAAATCCGGGGTAAGGCAGAGTTTCAATGTCAACTGCTCGATAGCGATCGCCACCAATAACGGTGATTGTGTCGGGGGCATCGATCCGCACGGTCACACCGATATCTTGCAATTTAGAAATAGCGGCGGTGAGGTGTGCGGGAACTACTGGTGACATTGATAAGGTCGATCGCGTAATGGCGGCTGCAACCATAAAAGTTGCGGCTTCAATGCGATCGGGAATGGCGGTGAAGTCAGCAAAATGGAGCCTATCAACACCATCAATGATGATGGTATTTGTGCCAGCACCATGAATTTTTGCCCCCATCGCAATGCAAAGATCCGCAAGATCGATCACTTCAGGTTCTTGGGCAGCATTTTCAATAATCGTTTGACCTTCGGCTAATGTTGCTGCCATCATCAAGGTTTCGGTCGCACCAACGCTGGGGCAATCGAGATAAATTTTTGCACCTTGCAAACGTCCATTCCGACTCTTGGCATGGGCGATCACGATGCCATGCTCAATTTGAACATCCGCCCCCAAAGCTTGTAAACCACGCACATGCAATTCGACAGGACGCGCTCCGATCGCACAGCCTCCGGGGAGAGGCATTCTTGCTGAACCTAATCTTGCTAGTAATGAACCTAGGGCGAAGAAACTCGCTCGCATCTTGCTGACCAATTCGTAGGGCGCAGAGTTGGTGGTCAGGTTGCTAGTGTCGAGATCGAGGACTTCACCATTGCGAGAAATTTTGACCCCAAGGGTTTCGAGAATATCGCCCATACGCTGCACATCAGCGAGGTTGGGGACGTTACGAATACGGCAGCCTTCGGAGGATAAGATTGTGCCTGCCATGAGGGCAAGGATCGAATTTTTTGCGCCGCTAATAGGGACATGACCAGATAAAGGGGCTTTACCGATGATGCGGAGGACTGGGGCGTTGGGTTCAATTTGTGGCATTTGCGAAAGTTCGAGCGTGGTTGATTCTAATGGCTCAATAATTTGTGAAGCTGTGCCGAGATCCATCGTCGATTGCATAGGCTGTAATGTTGGCTGTAGAGTGCTGGTTGTACCTGCATTGGTTGAACGGTTTGTAGAAATGATCGCCTTATCCTCCTCACATCAGAATTAACGTGGCTAAGAGTCTAGCGGAGTATATCCGATAAACTGTTAACTTTTGTACAGTAAGTGTATTTACTCATTATTAGCGATTAAGCCGTATATGGCTATAGCTGTTGACAATTAGGTATTGACTCTTGACAAAAAGCTTTTAGCTTGTGGCAATAAGCTTTTTGGAAGGCACTATGATGTCATCGGTTTGCAAATTTAGCAATACGCCTCTTCTATGAAACCCTATCAACACATTCCCATTGCCGATTGTAATGAGCCACTGGTCGCACTCTCCTCTGATCTCGACTCTGGCATCATAACAATCGATCCGCATCCATATATGTCTTTAGGCGCACCATATGGCGATCGCTCTCCTTTTTTTGTCCGCCAAGGAATTTTAGAAAGATTGCAAAAATCCCAAGTCTATTTGCAAACCCTTCAACCTAATTGGAAAATTGCGATTTTTGATGCCTATCGTCCGATTCCTGTGCAGCAGTTTATGGTGGACTATAGCTTTGTTCAGTTAGTAGAAAGTAAAGGCTTAGAAATAGATTCGCTTACTGAAGATCAAAAAAATTCACTTAATGCCGAAGTAATGAAGTTTTGGGCAATTCCTAGCCAAGATCCGAAAACTCCGCCTCCTCACAGCACAGGTGCAGCGATCGATGTGACCTTGTGTAGTTTCAATTCTTCCGTAGGAAGGATTGAAACTATAGATATGGGTTCGCCAATTGATGAAATTAGCGATCGCTCTTTACCAGATTATTTTGCTAATTCTAGCGATGAGCAAGAGATGGAATTTCATGGCGATCGCCAATTACTAAATGAAGTAATGAATCATAGCGGATTTGTGCGGCATCCAAATGAATGGTGGCATTTCTCCTATGGCGATCAAATTTGGGCATGGATTAGTCATGAGAAACTCGCAATTTATGGAGGAGTTAGATAGTTCAATATTTTGGAGAAATGTAGAGATTATTTGGCTTTATATCGAACAGAAACGCTATATTTATGATGTTGACTACATAGCTTAAGTTATGGACTGGCAAACTCGAATTACTGTTAATCCTAATATTTTAGTTGGCAAGCCAATTATTAAAGGAACAAGACTGGCAGTTGAATTTATTATTGATCTTCTGGCACAGGGTTGGAGTATTGAAGAAATTCTGCGAAATTATCCAGGTATCACTGTTGCGGATATACAAGCTTGTCTCAGCTATGCCAGTGCTGCTCTCAAATCCGAAAAAGTCTATGCTATTTCTACTTAATCTATGAGATTCCTTGCTAACGAAAATTTTCCCTTTGATGCTGTTGAAGCGTTACGTCAAAACGGACATGATGTTGCTTGGATTAGAGTAGAATCCCCTGGAATCTCTGACCCCGAAGTGTTGAATCGTGCTCAAGTAGAAAATCGCATTCTTTTAACCTTTGACAAAGATTTTGGAGAATTGGCTTTTCGTTCAAAATTGCCTGCTACTATTGGCATTATTTTATTTAGGATTAAAGCACCATCTGGAGCAGCAGTAGCTGAAAAAGTTTCTAGAGTGATTGCCATGCGTGATGACTGGCATGGACATTTCAGTGTTATTGAAGAAGACAAGATTAGAATGAGAACTCTTGAGAAATAAGGCGATCGCTCTTTACCAGATTATTTTGCAAGTTTCCGTAATGCCCAAGCGGTGGAGTTTCATCGCGATCGCCAATTATTAAACGAAGTAATGACCCATAGCGGATTTGTGAGACATCCACATGAATGGTGGCATTTCTCCTATGGCGATCAAATTTGGGCATGGATTTGTAATGAGAAACTTGCAATTTATGGAGGCGTTGTATAAGTTCACACAAAGTGATTATTTAGAAAGATATTTAGATGTATAATAACTGAATATATCGGCAATCATATGTATATAAATAAATTTGCAAATTACATTTATCTGCCTAATCTAAGCTCACAATTCAAAATTTTATATGGATGAACTAGTAAATAAATTAGCTGGAATGGGAGTTTCTGGTCTAGTTTTAGTGGGATTGGTTGCAACTTCTTCTTATGCTGGAGCTGTTGCTATAACAACATCTTTAGCACTTTTAGGAGGTCCTTTTGGTATGCTTGGCGGTGTAGTTGTCCTTACTTTGATTGCATCAGTTTCTAGCATGATTGCAAAAGTTGGAGTAGAAACTTTCGCGAAAGCTGTAGTAAAAAAGCTGATGGATAATGGTGCTTCAACAAGTTCTATTATCCAAGAAATTAGTAATTTTCCAATGATTACAGAGGGTTTAAAAGCACAACTGCGAGAATATGTTCGCCAAATGTAAAAATGAAATCACATCTTTATTTATATTTTTTTAAAGTATGAGCTATTCTTTCCATCCTGCTAAGTTACCTGAAAATCATCAATTAAGTTTTTATGGCGCTCTGTTTGCAATTGCAAAAGCAGATGGCGAAATAGCTCTTGAGGAATCTCAAGCTATCTTTAAAACTATAGATTACACAGCTCTCTCTGATTCTGCAAAACAAGAAATTCAGTCATATATACAACATCCACCATGTCTAGGAAAATGTCTAGATGAACTTCAAGGAGCAGAAGATAGTTTACGTTGGGGTCTTCTTTTCTACCTTATCTATGTTGCTTGGGTAGACAAAGAAATTAAGCCAGAAGAAGAAAAAGCGATCTGTATCGCTAAAGAAAAGTTTCATGTTACAAATAGTCAGCTTGAGGCATTACAAAATTTTGTGCAACGACTGTTAAATATCCGTGCAAGCAAACTTAATGCAAAAGATTTAGTCAACAAGTCTAAAGAGGCTGCGACTTCAATATTGTCAAAACAGGAAATTCCAGTTCTTGATTTTTTTGTAAATCTAAGTATTGAACAACCTATAGTTGATGGGTCTTTGTATACAGAAGAAGGTTTTTGGAGAAAACTTAAAAAATTTGCCCTTATTGCAGGTAAAGAAGTGATAGAGAAAGTCTTGTTACTCTTTTATGCAGCACAACAACCTAATGTTCCCATCAAAATTAAAAGCATTATATTTGGTTCCTTAGCATACTTTATTCTACCTTTTGACGCTATTCCAGATATAGTTCCAGTTGTCGGATTTGGAGATGATCTAGCAGCTCTGGCAGCAGCGATTGCTGTCTGTACTTTTTATATTACTCCTGAAGTTAAAGAGAAGGCTAAGCAGAAAATGAGTGATCTATTTGGTATATAAACAGGTCATTTGTTAGTAGTCAGTCAAGAGATATTTGTCTGATAGATATGAATTGAAAGTTATGACAATCACTATTTTTAGTGTCAGTGTATTGTATATAAATTTCGTAAAATATCTTAATAAAATGCAACACACCTTAATTTGGATAGTTGCAGATTCTTTACTAATTCAAGAAGGTGTGAAATGTCTTACTTTCCTAGTTATCCAGAATTGATACCTATCTCGAATAGGGTAGGTTAATGTAATGTAATACTCCCTAATTATCAACACTATGCAGAATACTTACGAAATTCTTAATCAGACTCAACGACAACGGGTAAGTGATGGCGCGATCGCCTCAATATTTGATAAATGCCCATCAACCTCGCGCAAATTAATTTTAGTACTACCTCAACTAGGCGACTTCGATAGCCTTGAATATATTTGGTGGATTCAAAGAGAAATTGACAGAATTAAGGCTGAAGGAATTGTAGTTAGGGCTGTAGGCATAGGCGATCGCCAATCAGGAGAATATTTCTGTAAATTTACAGAATTTGATCCTAACTGGATGTTTATGGATAAAACAGGAGAACTACATCGACAGCTAAATCTCTATGCTGGACTCACAACTAAGTTTCCCTTGCTATCCTCTGGACAAAGCGCATGGGTCAATCTGATGCTGATGTGTGCAGGGATTGGTAGCCAAGGCACATTAAAAGAAGTGTTTCGAGGGTATAAAGGCGATCGCAAAGCACCACAATTAATCGCTGATGAGGAAGTCATCAAAGCCGCACCATTACCGCCATTAAAAGGTTCTTTTTTTAAGTGGGCTGGCGGTTCAGGTTTTCAGCGTCCTTTTGAGCTTGCCACACTACGCTTACGAAATATGGCAGAAGTTCTAGGCAATTGGAACGCTTATGTGCCTGATGCCTCATACATGACTCAGCGTGGGGCGACATTTCTATTTGATACCCAAGGCGCATTAATTTACGAACATCGCGATCGCGGCATTCTCGGATTTGCCGCAAATCCGAGCTATCCCTTGTCATTCTTATTTCAAAAAGAACTGTTGACTACTAAGTAGATAAATACGGGCTTTGCCCGTATTTATCTACTTGTTTTCGATCGTGATCGCTTCGATCTCATCCGCAGGAGTAAATCCAAAGATCTGGGAATAGAAATAGAACTCCCCATCGAGGGCGCGTTTGATATTTTCGGCTTTACGGAAGCCGTGTTGCTCACCTTCAAAGGGAACATAGGCAACGGGTAAACCTTTCTTGCGTAAAGCCTCCACCATCATTTCCGCTTGATTGGGAGGGACAACTTTATCTTCTAAGCCTTGGAAAAAGGCGATCGCGCAGGATAGCTTATCGGTGAAATGAATGGGCGATCGCTGAATATATAAGTCCTTTTGTTCGGGATATTTGCCGATCAAACTATCGAGATAGTGAGATTCAAATTTATGGGTGTCGGTGGCTAGAGCTTCGAGATCGCAAATGCCGTAATGACTTGCCCCTGCCTTGAAATCGTCACGGAAGGTCAAGGCGCAAAGGGTGGTATAGCCGCCCGCACTACCGCCCGAAATTGCTAAGCGATCGCCATCGACTAAACCCTTGTCCGCAAGGAATTTTGCCCCATTGGCGCAATCATCGACATCGACAATGCCCCAATTACCCTTGAGGCGATCGCGATATTCGCGCCCGTAGCCTGTGCTGCCGCTATAGTTGACATCTAGCACCGCAAAGCCTCGGCTCGTCCAATATTGAATGCCAAGGCTCAAACGGCCTGAAGTAGATGCGGTGGGACCTCCGTGACTTTTGACTAGTAGTGGTGGTTTCTCATTAGGTTCTGCTTGAAAGTCTTTGTTTTTGGGTAGATAGAATAAACCATGAGCCGTCTTTCCATTTTCTGTTGGAAATTCCACAGGCTGAGCCGCCGAAATATAGTCGGGATCAAGCTGCAAATCAGAAGCAACCCGCACTTTTTGCCAAGTTCCCTTGGTGATATCTAGCAACACGATCGCTGTTGGTTCCGTTGTTGAGCCACCATGAAAGACAGCGCGATCGCCTTCGCACTGGATGCCTGAAATGGAAGTAAATGGTAATGCAATCTCTTGTAAACCTGCTTCAAGATTCGCAGGATCGAGAATTGCTAAATGGGATTTACCATGCTGTGTATAGGAGCAGAGGATTTTACCATCGCCTGTAAAGTCATAGGTTGACATCCCGAAAACCCATTGCGGTAAGCCAAATTCTGCTTCCATTGGCGCAAGGGCTTGAATTGTCAGATCCTCTGCGGCGCGATAGAGATTCCACCAACCCGTGCGATCACTGACAAAATAGAGATTGCCATCGGGCGACCAGCGCGGCTGAAAGATCGATTCCTGTTCACCACCAGCCACTAATTGCGGATTCTGAACGGAGATAACACCTACTTCCGTTTCTACTAGATCCGCAACCCATAGTTCCGTTCCATCCCAAGGCATATTCGGATGATGCCAACTAATCCATGCTAGCTTATCGCCCATAGGATTTAAGCATGGCGAAGCATAGAAATCTGCACCCGCAACTAATACTTGAATATCTTCCCCATTGCTGTTATTTACCGCCACTAAGGTATTAATCGGTTCGCCACCTGCGGTATGGTCTTCGCGCACGCAAATTAATTTGCCATAGAGCCGATTCCACACAAAATCTGCATAACGATAAGCACTCTCAGTGGTTAAAGGTTTGCAGGAGCCGCCACCAACTTTACGATAGATACAGCGATCGCTAAAGTTCGAGAAATAAATCCTTCCATCATCTACCAAATATTCGCCGCCGCCATATTCATGCACTAGCGATCGCACGTTTAAGCTGGCAGGAGTCATCTCGCGATAGTTGCCTTCGCTGTCATAGCGCATAATCACATTGCGCCCCCCTTCCGTCGGTCTGCCCTCATTCCAATAGACATAACCACTATCAATGGCGATCGCGCCGAGGCGAATACTACTAGAAACAATCAAATCAGAACTAATCGGTGATTTCCAAGAACCGTAGGGAGACATTACCATGAGTTTTACTAAAGTTTTTCTATCTATAAATGATTATATCGCGATCCGCAATTCTCATTATGTAACTGATTTTGGTGTTAACGCCAAAATTGTTTTTGAAAGCCCACCGCAGGTGGGCTTTCAAAAACATGACTCAGCGCTTGTGATAAAATCGGAATGTAGGCTCAAACCCTTACTGAGAACTATGAACGCTTTAACAATCAGCCTAGAGTCTGTCATCGATCTTACCGATGAACAGTTCTTTCAACTTTGTCGCAAAAATAGTGACCTCAGATTCGAGCGCAATGCTCAAGGAGATATTACCGTCATGGCTCCAGAGGGTGGCGAAACAGGGATGCGTAGTGCTAGCATCACCACCGATTTAGGAATTTGGAATCGCCAGACTAAGTTAGGCGTTACTTTTGGCTCGTCCACAGGTTTTAAACTTCCTAATGGTAGCGATCGCTCTCCTGATGCCTCATGGATCTTGAAAGAGCGATGGGAAGCTTTAACGACCGAACAGCGATCGCGATTTGCGCCAATTTGTCCAGATTTTGTGATTGAGTTAATGTCTCCTAGTGATAACTTGAAGGTCACGCAAGCGAAGATGCAGGAATATCAAGACAATGGCGCAAGGCTTGGCTGGCTGATTAATCGCAAAGATCGCGAAGTGGAAATCTATCGTATTGGGAAGCCTAAGGAAGTTTTACAAAATCCGAGTTCTCTCTCTGGGGAAGATGTATTACCTGAGTTTGTATTGAGCCTTGAGGAAATTTGGTAATAACCCGATAGCTACTGACTGTTGGTATCGGCTGCATGATTACTTATCAAATATGAGAAAATAATGCATAATTGCTAGAAATATGCAGTCTAGAGGCAAAAATGCAGGAACAAGATTGGAGTGATGAGGAACTGTGGATCGTGACCGCTAGCGATCGCCAAGAATCTCAATCTGGGCAAAAGACAGTTGCTTTCAGTCCCGCTAACCCACGCTCAGCAGCAACAGTATCAGGGGAAGCGATTAAAGAAAGTCGGGTGAAAGCGGAGAACTTGGCGGCGCAGATGTCCCAGTTTGTGCGGGTGATTGGTCGAGTCTTTGCTGATGCTCAAAAACAAATTGATCCCCAAGCAGGGCTACAACTAGATGAGATCAAATTGGCGGTTGACATTTCTGCTAAGGGTGAAATTAAGCTCTTGGGTACGGGGATTGAAACCTCTGGAAAAGGGGCGATCGAGTTAAAATTTAAGCGAGCAGAGTTACCTAAAAAATCTCAGCCTTCGGAGTCTGTTTAAAGGTATGGCAAGAAATTTCGCGGTGGTCGTCGGGATTAATAATTACAAAAAAATCCAGCCTCTAAAGTATGCCAAAAGCGATGCTGAGAAGATGCGTGATTTTTTCATGCAGGATTTGCAGGTTAGCCCTGAAAATTTGTACTTTTTTTCTGACGATTCTCCATGCGATGTTTGGGGCAGGGATACCCAACCAACCTACAGCAATCTTGAAACTTTTTTTACGGAAAGTTTTGAAACTCCATTCCTAGAGTCAGGTGATACGCTGTGGTTCTACTTTAGCGGTCATGGAATGCCCTATGAAGGCAGAGATTGCCTTTTGCCAATTGATTTCAGTCTCAGCATTGCTTCCAAGACAACAATTCCCTTGTCAAGTATTACAGATCGTTTGCGGCGGAGTGGGGCGGACAATGTGGTGATGTTGATCGATGCTTGTCGCAGTGATGGTGCGAAGAATGCAGGTATGGGCATCGGTGAGGAGAAGCAGCAAGGTGTAATCACGTTCTTTTCTTGTAGTCCGTCACAGGTTTCCTATGAGATTGATGAGATTGGGCAAGGGGCTTTTACAAATGTGTTGCTGGAGGCTTTGCGGATTCAGGGTGAGGGGAATTGTGCGACAGTAGAACGTTTTGCTAATTATTTGAAATTTCGTGTACCAAAGTTGACGCAAAGGTACAAGAATTATGCACAAACTCCTTACGTTGTGGTTGAACCTGAAACTAAGTTGCATTACATTCTGTTGCCGAAGTTTGCCAATCTTACTGATATTGCTTTACTAAGAGAACATGCGCTCCAAGCGGAAATTGAAGAAGATTTTACTCTGGCTTTTCAGTTATGGATGCGGATAAATGTGGCATCTGGTGGAACGGATATAAAGGTGATTAATGCTTTTCAGCGTTTGGCTAATAAGCAATCTATTCCTAATTCGCAATTAAAGGAAAGATTTAGCGATCAGGGTAGTAAAAAATCTGTAGCGCCGCCTGTTCCAGAGGTCAAGAAAAATCCTGTAGAATTGGTGAGTGCGAAGGGGATTGATTATCGTGAGTTGGAGAAATTGCTAAAGTCGCAGGAATGGCGCAAAGCGGATGAACTGACTGCTAAATTGATACATCAGTTTGCTTATCGGGAAAAAGAGGGTTGTCTAGATAGTGAGAAGATTGAGGCTTTCCCTTGCGAAGATTTGCGGACGATCGATCAGTTGTGGGTGCATTACAGTAATAGCAAGTTTGGCTTTAGCATTCAGAAAAAGCTCTGGCTAGACTGTGGCGGCGAAATCGGCAAATTTGATCATAAGGTGTTTAAAAAATTTGCGTCAAAAGTTGGTTGGTATCATCCACAAAGAGACAACTGGAGGACGCATACTGAATTTATTAATGACACAAAAAATACACAAGATTCTCTTCTAGCAAGCTTTCCAAAGATGTTGAGATTTTATAAAGGTAGTGGGGATGGTGGGTACGATGATTTGCTTAATGGTTATCTCTTCTCTCTTAGAGCGATTTTTTCTCTAGCAATGACTTATGAACTTTAGCGAATAAGCATTACAGTCCAATATCAAGAAATCGTTACAATCCTATTTCTACTACATAATCGCCTTCCAGAACTTTTGTTACCTATCACCACCAATCCTCCTGTAGGGGCAGAGCATTCCCACCACAATCTATAAATTCTGCAACCATATTAACGTGAGTTCGACGGAGTAGACAGAAGCAAAAGAAAAGCTGAGACTAGGTTTGAAGCAAAAAAGGTCTCAGCAATATGAACAATATCGTATCGCACTTAGATATCACACGAATCTTCTGTGAAGTAGATGATTTTTGCCAAAGTTTTGAAAAACACTGGGAAGAGCAACCAATGTTGCCATCAATGATAGGAGAAAGAAAAAGTCGTTCCAGAATGAGACTGAGTGAAGTGATGACGATAGAGATCGCCTTTCATGGGTCAGGATATAAAACCTTCAAAGAGTTCTATACCCTAACTGTAATACCGTTTTGGCGAAAAGCTTTTCCGCACTTAGTAAGCTACACCCGTTTTGTCGAGCTAATGCCTTGGACAATGATGTTGTTATGTTGCTTTCTCCATACCCGTAAAGGAGAAGTGACAGGGATATCATTCATTGACTCCACGCCAATAAATGTCTGTGTCCCTTGCCACGCCCACGCTCACAAAGTATTTAAAGGAATGGTCAATTGGGGCAAAAACTCAGTCGGATGGCACTTTGGTTTCAAACTACATTTGATTATTAATGACAAAGGGGAATTGCTTGCTTTCAAACTCACACCAGCCAATGTCGATGACCGTGAACCTGTGCCTGAGATGGCTCAAGACCTCTTTGGTCAATTGTTTGGTGACCGTGGTTATATCTCCCAAAAGTTGTTTGAAAAGCTCTATGAACAAGGTTTGCAACTGATTACCAAGCGCAAGAAAAATATGAAAAACTGTCTGGTCAAGTTGATTGACAAAATTCTGCTTTGCAAGCGCGCAATTATTGAGTCCGTCAATGACCAACTCAAGAACATTTCTCAGATTGAGCATTCTCGTCATCGCAGCTTTTTCAATTTTCTCGTTAATCTTCTTGCTGGCTTAGTTGCCTATACCTATCGCCAGTCTAAACCTGCTTTAGATCTTCAGCCTAAAGGCTTGCCTGCTCTTCCTCCTGCCATCTTTTAGTTCGTCGAACTCACGTTGATTTATAAAAAAAGGATAGATTTATGTACAAATATTCAAAAAACTTCTAAGTGGATTGATCACCCCTCAAAAGATTGCCGATGAATTGTCTACGATGTTTGGTAGTCTGATATACATAAACTTGGCGTATGTATTAATCTATGGCTCTCTATCGCTTAATTTATGTTAGTCAGGCGATCGCAGGACTAGAATATCCCGACTTGGTAAATATCTTAGAAAAGTCAGAACAGAACAATAGAACAGTAGGCATTACAGGAATGTTGAGTTTCGGTGATGGGATGTTTTTGCAGGTATTAGAGGGCAGTCGGCGGGTAGTCAGTCAGACCTATAATCGCATTTTGCTAGATAAGCGCCATGTCAATGCAGAATTAATCGAGTTTTCAGAAATTGAACACCGTGATTTTGGACTTTGGTCGATGAAGGTAGTGCAAATGGATAGTCAACCACAGCTTCGCAACATTATTCTAAAATATTCGAGTTCAGAGACTTTTTCGCCTATCTCGATGACTGGTAGACAAAGCCTGAGCTTTTTGCGTGAACTCACAGAACTCTATCAAAAAGGCACTATCTCTAATAATTAAATCCTGAAGTTAGTAAACCTAAATCCAGCTTTGCAAAAGCTCTGGGGGAACCTGAACAAACGTATTATTCGCTAGGAGTTTATTTAATTCTTGATTCTGTGAATTGAGGGCATCCAATAAACGCTCCCTAAAGGCTGGATTTCTCCTTAGTTGATATTTAATTTCTAATTTGAGAATAGTTTGGCGATCGCTTTCTGAAGCATCAGCATAGCGTTGAGCATATTGCTCAGATAACTCTCCAAAGATCTGATGAATTTCTTCGATGAGAAGATATTGCTGTAACAGATCTGAACCTCGATCTTCTAATTCTGCGATCGCATTTTCTTTACTTACTAATTTTGCCAAATCCCCTTGAGCAAACCTAGTTTTAGGATTAAAAGGACGGCGATCGCTATATCTCCTGAGAATATAATCAGGCAAGCTCCTAAGAACATGCTTCAAATAGATAGAATCACAAATTACCTGATCAAAATTAGTACCTGAATCAATTGCCCAGCCTTCAATACAAGCATCAGTCAGATTCGCAAAACTAAAGTTAGTTGCTAAAGCTTTAACTTGAAATAAATCTGCTCCAGATAAATTTGCTCTCAATAGATTTGCTTTACTAAGATTTACAGCGAAGAGCTTAGCTTTAGTCAGATTGGCTCCTTCGAGATTCGCCGCAAAGAGGTTCGCAAAGTCTAGATTAGCTTCACTAAGATTAGCTCCACTCAAGTTTGCTTCTTCAAGATTTGTTTGATTGGCAACTAGAGATGGAACTGTGTTCCCCAGTAATAGCGATTGAATATTTTTAGCTTTGACAAATTCAGGTATTCCTAAACTAAGATTTGCCTTGTGTAGATTTGCATGATTAAGATCTGCACCTGTTAAATCAGCCTCACAAAGTAGTGCCTCGGTCAGAATTGCTCTTTGGAGATTGGCATTTTGCAATTCTGCACCACTCAACAAAGCTGAACTCAGATCTGCATCATTGAGATTTGCTCCCCTCAATTTTGCCCCAAACAATGTGGCTTCATGCAAATTTGCGCCACTGAGATTAGCCTTGCTAAGATTTGCCCCACTGAGGTTGGCTTTACGGAGATTTGCTTGAATGAGATCTGTCTTTTCAAAGTTTGCGCCAGCCGCACTAAAACGCTGCCCATTCTCCCCGTGACTATCTAACCATAGCTTATGTTTCGCTAAGCTTTCTTTCAGAGACATTTTGAAAATTGACATGATAGCCCTCTCTGATGAATCTGGTGGAATGGAAATTTTCAGTGTGTTTAGGTAAGATGACGATAGGCACTAAAAGGGATGCCAGTACGCCTTTTGATATCCATAATTGATTTAAAGTCTCCACGACGTTGACGCTCTTCAGCGATCACTTTCGCAGCATTTGGTTCTATGCCTAAGCCAATCAAATCATCTACATTCATAGAGTTAATCCGCTTCCATGAATAACCTGCCTCTTGGCGATAGTCATAGCTAAACGTGATCATTGGCTCAATTTTTCTGAGGGTGGCATTAGGAATTTCGATAATGTCATGGAGTTCCTCTATGCTAGTGAAGATATGTCCTTCATTGCGTAAGGATTCAATATCATTGGCATAGACAATCGGTAATCCCAAAGTATTGACCATGTCATTTTTAGAACAGGTGTTAATGTCAATCTTGGGACGATTTGCAGCGATCGCTCCAAATAGATTGGCATCTTCAGGTAATGCTAGATCTTTGGGATAAGTTTTAATTAAATAACTCCGTTTAAGCGCAAAAGCAGTGGCGATTTGAGCAATCCAAGCAACCATGATTGCTTCATCGGGAATTGGTAGAAATATGACAGCAACAAAGGCTGCCCCAATACCAATCCAGAGATTGGAGCCAGATTTTACACCAGCATAAGCGATCGCCCCACCACCAAAGACTGGGACACAAGAGCACCAAACCCATGCTGGTATTTGATCAAACCATGAAGGTTGAGACATAGCAATCAAAGTTATTACGAGTTATTAATAATTAAAAGCTAAAAGCTAATGGCTAAAAGCTAAATATTCTTAAGCAGCTTCTTCCTTTTTTCTTCGTACTCCTCAGCAGTGATCACACCTTCATCATAAAGTCTCTTGAGATCGCTGAGGGCAGATGTTGAATCTTTGACGGATGGATTAGTTTGTGGGGCATTACCACCATTAAATCTACGGTTAAATTCGTCATCACTCATCACTAACAGCATAATGAATTCCACAAATGCGGCTAGGGATGGAATCCCAGTCCAAAAAAATAGTAGATAAACAATTCCCCAGCCACTTTGTCCAAGATAAAATTTATGTGCGCCAAATGCCCCTAAGAAGAAACACCAAAGAATGGCACTAGTCCTATTTTTCATAATCGTTTCCCTTATTTGTTCTTTTTTCTTTTTAATTTTGCTAAATGCTCAAGAAAATTTAGATTTTACGAGAGTCTAATGAGAGCAAATCATGACTCAGAATCGTTTCCTTTACTAAGCTGTCCCAGTTTCTTGCTCAATAAATATACCAAGACTATTCCCAGTTTGGCTTCAAGTAGAGTTATGTAAATTTGCAAATAGATATTTGTGTCAGGATTGGCATTAAGTGTAAAGGCAGCTATCCCCACCAGAGTGTAGGGTAAAAATTTCAGTTTTTTGATGGGGTTTGCCGTCACATCTTTAAACCCAGCTATCATTATTTTTTCCTGCAAGAGCGATATCTAAGAATAATGCCCTATTCATCTTTAAAACTCAATGTGGCAATAGATTTCGGCGATCGCTAATTCAGTATTTATATATATTCCACTGAAATCGACTGATCTGAACAATCAAAATCCATCTATGTCAGTTTTTTGCTTACTTGCTTAGGAATGGAACGATACAACTAAAAGACAAAGCTTATATCTTAGTCTAAGAAGCTTGTTTAATTAGATCATCATAGCTATAAACCAAAGTCCAAGCGTTGTGTCGCCCACATAGACTGTAACACAACGCTTGGGGTTTTAGGTTTACTTATGCCCGACTAGTTACTAGTACCTTGTTTTTTTAGATGGCTGCAAATAACGATAGAATAATGAATAGCTGAGTAAGAGTTATTTGTTGGCAGGAGTTGGTTTTGATTTCTTCAGCAGCACTTTCTAATAGTCTAAATTCTGATACTTTAGAGCGCGATCGCGAACGGGCTTTGTTCGCACATCGATCGCATTTCCCTGCTTTAGGAGTTAAAAATCGTACTTACTTTAACTATGGTGGACAAGGCGTTTTATGTGAAGCAGCTCTAGAGTCCATCACGCGCAATTTCCACCAGATTGAGGAGCTTGGTTGTTTTTCCAATGCCGCAGGCGATTGGATGATGTCCGAATATGATGCGACTAAAACTGCGATCGCCCAAGAATTACAAGTCAGCCCGAAGACAATCACCCTCACAGAAAATACTACTGTCGGCTGCAATATTGCACTGTGGGCGGTAGATTGGCAAAAAGGCGATCGCCTATTGCTATCAGACTGCGAACATCCTGGAATTATTGCCAGCGCTGTCCAGATTCAAAAGCGCTTTGGTATTGAAATCGATTATTTTCCCTTAAGCAATACTCGTAATGCAAGCGCTGAGGGTAAAGATAGCGGCGAAGTAGTTGATTTATTGATACAGCATTTGCAACCACAGACCCGCATGGTGATGCTTAGCCATGTCTGTTGGAATACAGGACAGGTTTTGCCATTACAAGCGATCGCCAAAGCTTGCCATGCTCACAATGTCTTAGTTGCTGTTGATGCGGCTCAGTCAGTGGGTGTGCTTCCCCTCAATCTTGCGGAGATGGAAGCGGATTTCTATGCTTTTACAAACCATAAATGGTGGTGTGCACCTCTTGGATTAGGTGCGCTATATATTCGTCCTGAAATCTTTGATCAAATTGAGCCTGTATTTGTTGGTTGGCGAGGATTGACGGGTAAACTGCCAATTCCGCAATGGAAACAGGATGGAGCTAAGTTTGAGGTGGCTAGCTCGACCTACACCCTTTACGAGGCTCTAAGGATTGCGATCGCCCATTCTAATAGTTGGGGAACGCAACAACAACGCTATAGGCGAATTTGTGAACTAAGCCAAATTTTATGGCAACAACTAAATGATTTGCCCCACATTAACTGTGTGCGCCAACTACCACCAGAGTCGGGATTAATTTCCTTTCAAATAAATAGAGAACTCGCTAAAAGTGCGATCGCCCAAAAAAATCATGCACTAATTGCTAAACATTTAGAATCGGAGTATCAAATTTTTATCCGAGCCCTGCCCGAACCAGATTGTCTAAGAGCTTCGGTGCATTACCTGACTTCTATCGCTGACCTTGATCGTCTCGTCGAAATTATTTCCAGTCTTGCTTAACGACCTCTGAACTAATCTGAACTAAATTTTCAGACTCTGCGATTGCTTAAATAAGTTTCCATTGCCTTTCATCTCAAACCACCATTCTAATCAGGCTGCTATGTCTCTATTCTCACAGGCTCCTAAGCAAAATCAAGATAAAAAAAACGAAGCTTTATCGCGATCACAAGTCCTTATTGCGATGGCAGTTACTGCGATTATCTTCTTAGGAATTTCCAAAGGTTGGGTTTACTTAACGGGTATCCCCATGGTTCCACTTTACTGGCAACCCGAACATGGTGCGATCGGTTTGGGAATTGGCTTAGGAGTAGCTTTACTCAGTAGTTTAATTTACGAAATATGGGAAAGCTATCGTCTTGCCGCTCAAGAATATTTAGAAATGGTGCTTAAGCCATTAGAACCAATCGATCTAGTTTGGTTAGGTTTATTACCAGGACTTAGCGAAGAAATGCTTTTTCGTGGTGTAGCTCTGCCTGCCCTTGGTATGAATGGAGTTGCTTTAATCATTACTAGTGTTGTCTTTGGGGCGCTACATATGGCAAGTGCCAAGCATCTGTCCTACACAGTTTGGGCGATCGCTGTGGGCATGATGCTTGGTGCGGTGACAATGTATACAGGCAATCTCCTATCAGCGATCGTTGCCCATGTTCTTACCAATTCTCTCTCAGGCATCATTTGGAAATGGAAACAGTCAAAAATTGCCTAATCTCATAAGAAGAGAAAGGCGGCGCTTCGCGCCGCCTTTCTCTTCTTATTGTTCTAACCAAAACAACGGCAGCTATATATAGCCCTTTTCAAGCAAGAGATGTAAAGAGGGTTGTGTCCCTGCCTTCGGCAGGGACACAACCCTCTAGGTAATTGACTGCAAAGCAGTCCATCTTTTATTTAAGGACAAGACCCAAAAGTTAACTATGCTTGAATTTGGTGAACTTGATTCTTACGCTTTCTGAGTTGCTTGCCACCCAAAACACCTGCGGCTAAGGCAATACCTGCGATAAAACCGGGAACGGGTACAGGACGACGAATTTGTTCTTGTCTACCGATACTGAAATTATCAAATGCGAAGACATCAGTACCACCAGATGTATTACCAAATGTGACCGAGGTAAATTGATCGCTAGGATCTGTGCCAATTACACCAAAGTAGAGCACACCACCACCTAGAGTTGCGGTATTCGGAACGGTAAATAGTTGATTTCCACCGCCTGCTTTTGTGAAGTTCAATGTAACTTGACCATTGAAGTCACCGATATCAACTCCATAGAAACCGAAGGCAGCTTGAGCTGTGTTAAAGGTAAGGGTAAAAGGTCCTGAAACCTCGTAGAATTTGTTGCCAGAAATTGGGTAGCGACCAGCACCATTTGTTCCAGAGGCGACTGACCTAATGTTGCCATTACCAGTGATAGTTGCAGTATCAGATCCGAAGGCAACAGCAATTGGCGCAGAGGCTCCAGTAGTTTGGGATTCAAATGTTTCTGTACCAACGCCAACCAAATTTGAGAAGAAATTGTTTCTGGCAGCATTGGAATTTGGAGTAGAACTAAGTCTAACACTTTCACCTTGTCCTAGATCCTGACCAAAATAAGTCAGGTAGGCAGCTTCAGCAGGCTTAGCGATCGCTGAGAGGGAAATAGTAAACAAACCAACTGTTGATACAAATAACTTAGTGTTATTCATGACTAGTAATTCCTTTGCTTATTTTTATAGAAACCTTAAATTAGAAAGTCTTAGCTATATTTTGAGAGTATGTCTCTAATTTCCTTGTAATTCTCTAATATCCTATGTCTTAAGCAATAATTTAGGTTTACATGGTATTGCTAGATATAATTTACACAAAGATATTAGATTAGAGCTAAAAAAATCGTAAATTAGGTTTTATTTGAATAAGCGTCAATATAGCACTGCCTAATTTAAATTTCTTGTCCGCAAAGTAATACAAAAGTTATATAAAAGTTATATTTGTTAGTTGTTAAAACACTTTAAAGATCTACAACATAGATTCTTAAAGCACTTTGATGAATAATTGTTTGAGATAATTCTTCAGGTTCTCTTGTAATCAACGCACCTAAAAAATAATACAAATATCACTAAAGTGATTTCGCAAAATCTTTTATCCATGTAAATCTCACTCTGATACCCCTTCTTTACTTGTGGGACTAAATGATTTATGAAAATTTGTTGCGTTGAGGCATATTCTCACAAATCATTTGAAACTACTTGAAAAATTAAGTTAGATGATGAATTAGTGCTTGACGCATGATTTGAATAGGAACTGGTTGATCAAGCCACCATTCAAGGGCGATCGCTCCCTGATTAATTAGCATTTCTAAACCATCGATCGCTTTTATGCCCCTTGCCTCAGCAATCTGTAAAAATTTGGTAGGGCGAGGAGTATAAATCAGGTCATAGGCGATCGCATGGTTAGGTAAGATTGCCATCTCTGCTTCGGAAATTGGTGTATGTGGATCATGCGCCATTCCGATAGGCGTAGCATTGATCACGATGCCTGCTACTTCTAGTAAATGGGGAAGAGATGCCCAAGGATGTACCCGCAGATTGTAATCGCGCAGTTGACTGGTCATTGTGCCGTGAAATTTTTTGAGCTTTTTAGGATCGCGTCCTAGCACATGGATTACGGGGCAACCAAGTTCTAAACAAGCTGCCACGACTGCCTTCGCTGCACCACCACTACCAAGGATCACGGCGGGCATTTGTGACCAATCACAGTTAATTTGCTTAAGAGGTTCTAGGAAGCCAGCCACATCAGTATTTGTGCCAACCCAACGATCGCCAATCCGCTTAACTGTATTGACTGCGCCAACGGATTGGGCGATCGGTAAGACTTCATCAAGCAAGGGGATTACTTCAACCTTGTGGGGAATTGTGAGGTTAAATCCTTGGACTGATTGAATTGCTTTTAGTCCTGCGATCGCCGCAGGCAGATCATCAACAGGGATCGGGAATGGTACATATACATAATCCAGTCCCATTGATGCGATCGCTGCATTGTGCATTACAGGTGAAAGACTGTGGCTGACGGGAAACCCCATCACTCCTAAAATTTTGGTTGTCCCTAAGACGCTCCCGAGCATAGTCGCTTACCTTGTAGCCTAATGGTAGTTACAAAACTATGACACAAATGTTTCGCCTAAAGACTAAGCCATATCGCGATCCCCGTGAAAATAGTTGACACTCCTCTATTTAGTTTTCTGTATTTGCTTGCGAACCAATGGGAATATCTGCCAAGATAAAAAAGATATATCGTTTGCCTTATAAGGGAAGATTTGCGTGACTGTTGCTGCTTCTGTTTCTTCGCCTGATGTCCAGCGTCCGACTGATTCGGGAATTTATATTACAATTCACGGTCACTTTTACCAGCCTCCGCGTGAAAATCCTTACCTCAATGCGATCGAGCGGCAAGAAAGCGCGGCTCCCTTTCATGACTGGAATGCGCGGATTCACCATGAATGCTATCGTCCCAATGCATTCTCACGGATCGAGCGTCATGATGGCAAAATCGTCAAGATTGTCAATAACTATGAGTACATGAGTTTCAACATGGGGCCAACGCTGCTCTCATGGATGGAATTTCACGATCGCGATACCTATCAAGCGATTCTCGATGCCGATAAACGCAGTGCTGATCGCCTTAATGGTCATGGCAATGCGATCGCACAGGTATATAACCACATCATTTTGCCCCTAGCCAATTGGCGCGACAAGTTGACCCAAATTCGCTGGGGTAAAGCAGACTTCAAATCCCGCTTTGGGCGAGATCCTGAAGGAATGTGGCTAGCGGAAACTGCCGTTGACTATGAAACCCTTGAGGCTCTGGTACTAGAGGGGATCAAGTTTATTGTGCTGGCTCCTTCGCAGGCACAGCGCTGTCGTCCCATGCCCACCAAAGACAATCCCAATCCTGCATGGGAAGAAGTAGGTGGCGCACAGATTGACCCTAATCGTCCCTACCGTTGCTACTTACGTCGCCATAGCAATACGAAGGGGAATGTATCGGAACTTGGGCAGTTCCATTTGCCACCCGATACTGATGCTTATATCGATGTATTTTTCTATGATGGGCCGATTTCCCGCGACATGGGCTTTGGTGATCTCTTAGGTAGTTCCCACAATTTTGCTAAACGTCTCAGTCAAGCCGTCAGAAATGATAATCGTCCGCATCAAATGGTTTCTGTGGCAACCGATGGCGAAACCTTCGGACATCACAAGCATTTCACCGAGAAGACGCTCTCCTATGCCTTTGTGGAGGAATTTCCTAAGCGTGGCTGGACAGTAACTAATTACGCCCATTATTTGAGCCTATTCCCACCCACCTACGAAGCAGAGTTAAAATCTGTGACTGCTTGGAGTTGCGCCCACGGAGTCGATCGCTGGCAGGGTGGCTGTACCTGTGGCGGTGAAGGATCGGGCTATCAGCAACTCTGGCGGCGACCTTTGCGCGATAGTCTTAACTGGCTACGAGATCGCCTTGCGACGGTTTATGTAGATATCGGACGCAAATATTTTAATGATCCTTGGGAAGCTCGCGATCACTATATCGAAGTGTTGCAATATTCATTGCGCGATAACATTCCTGATCTTTCGCCAATTTTAGAAAAGTTCTTTGAGCAGCAATGTGGTACTAAGGTTACTTCATCGGCACAGAGGATTGATGCTTTGCGCTTGTTGGAAATGCAGCGCCATGCCCTGCTGATGTTTACCAGTTGCGGTTGGTTCTTTGAGGAATTGTCGCGTCCTGAAACTGTGCAGATTTTGCGCTATGCCGCTAGAGCGATCGAGCTAGCCGCCGATGTAGCGGGAGTGCTGCTAGAGGATGAATTTATTCATCGCATGGCAAAGGCTCCAAGTAACCTCACTGAGTTTAAAGATGGCGAAGGCGTTTATCGCAAACAGGTAATTACCAATCGCATTAGCCTTGCTCAAGTGGCGGCTCAATATGCCCTTAGTTCGACTCTGGGAAATTATGGGCGATCGCAACAAATCTATTGCTACCAAATTCAGCAGCAGGACTATCAACTGCAAAGAATTGGCTCGATGTCTTTAGCGATCGGGCAGATTCACTTAACTTCGCGGATTACCCAAGAGTCAGTTAGTTATATTTTTGCGGTACTTCACCTTGGTGGCGATGACTTCCATTGCTGCATTCAGCCCTTCACGGGACGACGAGAATATGAAGAGATTAAAGCAACTCTCTTTAAAACTCTCAAACAAGCGAATACTGCGGCGGTGATCTTGGCAATGGCGAGTACCTTTAGCGGTGAGCAGTTCAGCCTGCATCATCTATTTGCTGAAGAACGCCATCGGATTCTACAAATGCTTGCTGATGAGACATTGACTCGACTCGATCAGCTATACGAGCAGGTATATCGCGATAATTACGGAATATTAATTTCCTTCCGTCGTGACGATTTACCCGTACCACCTGAACTGCAAGTAGCCGCCGATATCGTTCTCAACAATCGTCTTACGGAGGAACTAAAGAAACTAGAAACAGGAACATCATTACCGAATGTGGGACTAGATGCCGTCGCGATCGAGGCAATTAATCTCGGCTGTAAGTTTACCCATGTAGAAGATGCCAAGATTCTCGAAAAATATATTTTGAGACAGATTCAGGAACTTTCTAAGATTCAGGATCTCCATGAGAAGGCATTATTTGATCACCTCAATCAAATTGAGGAAGCCCTAGCGATTAGCGATCGCCTTAATCTGAAACTCAATCTCAATCTCTCGCAGGAAGCCTTTTTGAATTATCTATTCAAAAGGATTGCTCCTCAATGTGTCCTCGCTAGACAGATTCTCGATTTAGAATCCGTTGAAAAACAACCCATCCACATTGAGATTAATCTCTGCGAAGGTATTTCTAATTTAGAGCTACATCAGTTGATTGATACCGCTAGCAAATTAGGAATTGCCACAGAAGCATGGCTTCACGCTTGATCTAACTGAACGCAGACGTTTTTTGAGAGAGGGTTGGCTACGCCAACCCTCTCTCAAAAAACAAAAGTAAAAGCCTTGCTTAGCAAGGCTTTTACTTTTGAGCTTAAAATTTGCCAGCTTCACCCGAACTGACGTTAACTGACGAGGTCTCGTCTTTGGGGCTTATAACAGTTTTCTTCGACACAGTAACGTGATATGAAGGATAATCGGATTTTATAACGTTTACAAATTCATGTCTGTTCGAGTTCGTATTGCACCAAGTCCAACGGGTAACTTACATATCGGCACTGCCCGCACGGCTGTATTTAATTGGCTGTATGCCCGTCATAACGAGGGAACATTTATCCTCAGAATCGAAGATACCGATCACGAAAGATCTAAGGATGAGTACACCCAAAATATTCTGGAGGGCTTGGCTTGGCTTGGGATCAATTTTGACGAAGGACCGTTTTTTCAAACCCAACGTAGCGATCGCTATATTGCGTCAGTGCAAAAACTCCTCGCTGAAAAGAAAGCCTACTTTTGCTACTGTACTGAAGCTGAGTTAGAGGCAATGCGCGAAGCCCAAAAAGCCAATAAACAAGCCCCCCGTTACGACAATCGCCATCGCCATCTTACCGATGAGCAACGTCAAGCCTTTGAAGCTGAAGGTCGTCGTCCTGTAGTTCGCTTCATCATCGAAGAACCACGCACGATCGCATGGAATGATCTAGTACGCGGCACGGTGTCTTGGAGTAGCAGTGACCTCGGTGGTGATATGGTCATTGCCCGTGTCGATGAGCAAGGCAATATTGGCTTACCTCTGTATAACTTTGCGGTGGTTGTAGATGATATTGACATGCAGATCACCCAAGTCATTCGTGGTGAAGATCATATTGCGAATACTGCTAAGCAAATCCTGATTTATGAAGCTTTAGGTGCAACCCCTCCTCAGTTTGGACACACACCATTAATCCTCAATCAGCAGGGTGCCAAAATTTCTAAACGGGATGGTGCAACTTCTGTTTGGGAATTTCGGAATATGGGCTATATTCCTGAAGCCTTTAACAACTATATGGCACTCTTGGGTTGGTCGCCTAGCGATGGCAAAGAGCTATTCACATTGCAAGAAGCTTCTCAAATCTTCAGCTTTGATCGCGTCAATAAGGCAGGGGCAAAATTTGATTGGGATAAATTGAATTGGATTAATAGCCAATATCTACATTCTTTGCCGATTGAAGATGTTTGCGATCGCCTTACGCCCTTTCTCAAAGAAGCTGGCTATGATCTGGAATCTGTTGATCGCCAATGGTTGCTGGACTTGACCAAATTAATTGCGCCAAGTTTAACTCTATTGACTGATGCTGCTACGATTAGTAAGTTCTTCTTCAACGAATTTGAGGACTACACCGAAGAGGCAAAAGCAACTCTGCAAGGTGAGTCGATTTCAGGTATTATCACAGCACTAATTGATGCTCTTAAGGAAACTGCGGAACTAGATGTCGATAGTGCAGGCGAAGTCCTGAAAAAAGTCATGAAGTCTCAGGGTGTGAAAAAAGGTGCAGTGATGAAGCCATTACGAGCTGCTCTCACAGGCGATCTGCATGGACCTGAAATCCTCCCAACCTTTGTTCTGCTCCACCGCAAAGGCTTAGCCTTACCTCGTTTGCAAAGAGCATTAACTGCATAAAGCAAGAAGTGAATAGCGGCGCAAAGCGCCGCCATTCACTTCTTGCCTGCTGGAGCACCAATACTCTAGTTGGATTTTGGCTTTTGCATTTCCGCTAGAACATAGCCAATCACAATACCCGTAAAACTTGCAACCAAATCCCCAATATCAAAAGTACGATTGGGAGAAAGCGATTGACACAATTCTTCAACGAAAGTAAAGACTACAAATAATAGTGGAAACAAAGGCAGTACCCAGTTCCAAAGTTTGATGGTACGCCAATTTCCTGCCAGTTGTCCTACAAAAGTCGCTAATCCATAGAGAAATACATGACCGGCTTTATCATTCTTGGTTAGATATTCTGGTAGAGCATGGTTATAGGCAAGCACGATGATCAATGTAAATACAATCAAGTAAATTACAGTTAGAATTTTCCAGACTAACTTTTTAGATTTCATGGTGGAGATGTGAGCAAAGGGAAGATAGGATTTCCTACCAACTTATGGAATTAGCGATCGCCTATATAGTTCCCAAGCTACTTAATATATTCTTCGTAATGTCCACTGATGGCAATTTTACATTTCTTTGAGAATATTAAACAGTTTTTTGTGAATGGGTTTATTAGTTTCTCTCAAGTATTCGTATGTTTACAGGGTGTCCTCAGGAAATACGACTGAGCGCCTGATGATTCTGTTTGTGGATTTCGATTAGTAATTGAATTTATGTAATTAGTTCTGGATTTTTTAGGATGTAGTCGAAATCGAGAGAAAGATTCGGTTGATTGGAGTTCGACTTTTTAGAATTCTGCTTGAATTGCCCAATCTGCTGCATTAAGTGCGGGTTACTCAGGACGTATTCAGTTTCTTGATGACCATAAGCCTTGGTGAAATTTATAGTCTACAGCCACATTTCTAGCATATCTGATATGTCGTTGAATAGCGATCGCCCCTCACCACCCACAAAACCCGATCGCCTTCCCTACATCAAACAGTGATCGCTTCTCAGCATCCAAAAACCGATCGCCTAAATCTCAACATCAAACAGCGATCGCCCCCTCACCACCCACAAAACCCGAGCACCTATTCCCCACATCAAACATCGGTCACGAGCATGTACTCTTTCAACACTAAATAGCAGTTTTTTCTTTTTCTAGTATTTATTTCAGAGGTAAATCCCGCATATTTTTTCTACTTTTTCCTAGTACGTCTACCTTTAATGCTATTTGATTTGCTAGAAGATTGAGAGAAACTCAGTATAGAGTCCATAAGTGTTTGAATCATTGTAAGCCGCTTTAAATTCTCAAACATGAGCGACAGAAAAGTGTGATTATCTATAGTCCCTTCTTGAATTTCATGAAAAGTTAATATAGTACTAAATGTAAGTACACTGCCCAAAATTGCAATTGGAAGCATCCACCAGTTTTCAACAAACTTTATGCTAAAAATAATCACACCAAATATTGTTAAATATACTACAGAAAGATACAAAAGACGCTGAGAACTTTCAGAGTTAGCATATAATTTTTCTCTGTTTGTCGGTTTAGGATACTCCATGTTGTCATACGAATGTATATCTGTTTGTCTATTTGTAGTTGTCTTTTTCTTCTGATAATCTTCGACTGGCAAGCTGGATTCAATTGGTTGTGAGCAGTTTTCTGGAGATTTATCAGATTTGTTATCGCTATCGTTACTAGCGTTGCTATCCATACAACCTTTTCCGTGAATTGATTGACAAGTAATAATCTGTGTACCATCTTTATTTATGTTTATGATACTTTCTTCTACCTTTACGGAGTCTATGTTTATATCGCTCATATGATTTTATGTTACTTGTATTATTTTAATAAATACTCTGATTCTTTACTTCATTCTCTAAATTAATTATACTGTCCTTTACATCAATTGTTTTAATATTAAAAACCTGACTAATAACATTTCCACTATCGCTCATTGCTTGTCCAATAGCTTTTCTAATCTCATCTATAGTTTCTTCATCAGTAGATCTAAAAAGAGACTTTGAACCCGCATTTGTCTGAATCACTAATTCAAATAACTTCATATTTGTGATAATTTCGTACATCTTCATCAACTCATTAGTTTTTCTGACTGAAAAAACAACTACAGCTATAGGAATAAGTGTACTCAAGAAAAAGACTATATTTCGGCTCTGGTATATGTTTACTAAAATCAAAATGATAATTATTTCTGCAATCACGCAATTAGTTATCAAATTGATGTCATATTTTGGCTTATCGGCTTTCAGATAGATTCGCTGGGCGCTAACATGGGCAACGTTGCTGATTTGCCAAAAATCACTGCCACACTCAATAATTTTATTGGTAACGCGAATTTCTTGTGTTGATCGCTGCATGTCTTAAATTGGTTGCGTTAACTATTACCTTAAAAAGTATTGCGCGATCATACATGAAATTCATCAATAATTCAAGTAAAATCTATCCTGTCTCCAGTCAGATTGAAGTGTTAGAAGACGATCTCTACGCAATTTTTTTGTAAAACTTCAGGCTTCATAATATTCACTTACCTTAAGGATCAGCAATTCTCATTATGAAAATTTTGTCTTTATCTGTCGGCAGCTATTGAGAATAGCCGCAATAGTGATCTTTGAAAAGCTAATGATTTCGTTCAAAATTTGATGGCTTAGACAAATCAAAAGTCATAAGGAGAATTGCTGCCTTAAGGATTGCGTTCCTTGACAGACGAACTAAACCATTCTTGTGTTCAACAGATCCGAAACGATTTGCAAAATCTCCTCAAACTTAACTGGCTGATATGGCAATACAAAATCTTCAGCACCTTCATGTAAATGATGAGGATAAGTTTCAACCTCAGGATGGTGAGCAGCATTATCCCAACGCCTAATAAATTGTCCATCATTACTTTGCCAATGAAAACTGTATTTAATCACCTCAACCTGATCTGATTGAATTTCAAAAAACTCAAACATTTCTAAAAGGCTATCATCTTGTAAAGTCAGCCGATATCGCCATAAACCTTTATTGCCCTGTGCTTCCTCTCTAAGAATGCTAAAACTTTTCACTATTGGACAAAGAGCAATCAATGACTTTATCAAAGCCAGATAATCTTCAGCAATCATCACAATGCTTGCTCTAGTTTACTAATCTTAACCAAGAGATCCTTTCGCAACTCACATAAACTAAGCCACTCAAACAGATCCATTTCATCCCCTAATGCTCCTGACTCAAATTGTTCTTGAAACTGATGAGAATCGAGCCTGTAGTTCTGCTCAAACTTACTAATATCACGGTCATAAACAGCTAATTTCTGTCGATGGCGATTTAACATTACACTGAGTAATTGACTGAGAATCCGATCTAACTCATTGCGATCACTACAATTTGCACTAAGTAGCTCTAATTTGTCTAATGTATTCATGGCATATAACATAACTAAACTTAGATTGACATAGCCTGTTTAACATTATACCAACGGTAATTTTTCCTATAAAAAAGGCGGCGCATTGCACCGCCTTTTTTGAGTTTTTACTCTACACCTTCAATGCGGTCTTCGAGTTCTTGATAGAGTTCACGCAATCTATCCAGATTCTCTTCGCTGGTTTCCCAATAGCCGCGACCATTGACTTCTAGAAGCGTACCAACAATCTTACGGAACGAATTGGGGTTGAGATTTTTGAGGCGATCGCACATCTCCTTATCGTTCACATAGACATCATTGACATCTTCGTAAACCCAGTTGTCCACTGCTCCAGCCGTTGCCGACCAGCCCATTGTATTGACTAGGCGCTTAGAGATTTCGCGTACACCTTCGTAACCACTCTTGAGCATTCCCTCATACCACTTGGGATTAAGAATCTTGGTGCGGGTATCGAGTCGGACTGTCTCGGTGAGGGTGCGAACTTGAGCATTAGCGGTGGTAGTATCAGCGATAAAGGAAGCAGGTTTTTTACCATCTTTACGGAGACTGCCAACGAGCTTAGTGGGGTCAGAGTCGAAGTAGTGGGATACATCGGTGAGACTGATTTCTGAAGAATCCAAGTTTTGGAAGGTCATGTCAACGGTCTTCAGTGAGGCTTCGTAAAGCTGACGCTGTTGAGTGTTGCTGACGGAACCGCCAAAGGCGAAGGACTTACGAGATAAGTACATCTGTTGCAATTCTTCTTCGTTTTCCCATGTGCTATTTTCCACAGCGAGGTTAACGTTAGAGGAATAGGAACCCGATGAGTTGCTGAATACGCGAGTAGCCGCTTGACTGATGGTTAAGCCAAATTCTTCGGCTTGGGCGATCGCGTGCTTCCTGACAAAGTTCATTTCTAGAGGCTCATCGGCTTCGGCTGCCATTCTCACGGCGCGATCGATCAAGTCCATTTGGTTAACGAATAAATCGCGGAATACGCCAGAGCAGTTGACAACCACATCAACGCGAGGACGACCCAATTCTTCGAGGGGAATCAATTCCAAACGGTTGACACGACCGAGGGCATCGGGCATAGGCTTCACGCCGATCATGCAAAGGACTTGAGCGAGGGATTCGCCATAGGTCTTGATGTTGTCGGTTCCCCAGAGGACGACTGCGATCGTTTCGGGATAGACTCCATTGTTGTCTTGACGTTGACGCTCTAAGAGGCGATCGACTACAGTTTTAGCCGCTTGCACTGCCGCACTCGTAGGAATCGAGTTAGGATCGAGTGCGTGCATATTCTTGCCAGTGGGCAGCACTAAGGGATTACGGATGGGGTCTCCACCGGGACTGGGGGTGATGTAATCGCCTTCCAGAGCTTTGATCAAGCCGCCGAGTTCGTTGTCAGCAACAATTTGCTTGAGACAGAACTCTAGGAATTCAAAGAGAGGTTTGATGTCATCTTTATTAACATTGGGATAGCCATTCTCTTGGAAAACTTCAATCCAAGGCTCAGTTTTACCCATTCTAAAGAAGTTGAGAACCGAGAGTTTGGAAACTCTGCCATCGTCATCAGCCTTTGCCTTGACCAATGCGCCTACAGCTTTATTGGCGATCGCCCGAATGTTTGCCAAGAGTTCCACATCGGCGTAAATACCCTTGTCGCTGGATTTGTAAAGCTGTTCGATATCGCGTCCGATGCTTTCACAGATGATTCGCAACAGAGACTTCATGTTGTCTTCGGGGCGATCAAAACTGGCGATGCTGGTCAACACATCGGTGACATCTTCCACTTTGGGAGGTTCACCAACAACGTGCAGACCGCAAGGGAGAACGCGGGACTCGATTTCCATCAGCTTGTTGTAAACCTGACCGATGACGTTATCGCGTTCCTCAAGGGACATATCCTTGGCATCTTGGTCTGGAAGTTCCACATCCTTATCGAGATTGACCAAGCGCACCTTGTCCATGATTGTATTGGTGATTTGGACACCACGACCACCGAGGCGGAGATCCTTGTAGGACGCAATCAATTCACTCAGTTCTTGCAAGTTACGGCTCAAGCCTGCATTTTCGGGCGCAGGAGTGATGTAGCTGATGATGGTGGCATAACCGCGACGCTTAGCGATCGTGGCTTCTGAGGGGTTGTTTACGGCGTAGTAATAGATGTTGGGTAGCGCTCCGATCAAGCTGTCGGGATAGCAATCTCCAGACATACCCACTTGCTTCCCAGGCATGAACTCCATTGAGCCGTGAGTACCGAAGTGGAGGACAGCATCGGCTCCCCAGATATGGTTGAGATAGGTGTAATAAGCAACGAAGCCATGATGGGGTGAAGCGGATTTGCTAAAGAGCAAGCGCATGGGGTCGCCTTCATAACCGAAGGTGGGTTGTACGCCTACGAAAATATTTCCGTACTGCTTACCGTAAATAATCAAGTTCTGTCCATCGGAATTGAGATGTCCGGGCGCAGGTCCCCATTGCTCGATAATGCGATCGACGTAGGGAGTATGGGCTTCATACTCAGGTACAGACATCTTATAGGCAACGTTGAGTTCAGGACTGCCAACCATTGCTTCAGGGTTATGCAGAATCTCGGACATCATATCGTGGGATGTCTTCGGTAATCCTTGAACGTCATAGCCATTATTACCGAGAGCTTCTACAACCTTATGAATGGAAGAGAATACATCTAAATAGGCGGCAGTTCCGATATTGCCCTTATCAGGAGGGAAACTGAAGATGGTAATCGCCAGTTTCTTCTCATGGCGAGGCTTGCGGCGGAGATTTGCCCATTTGATCGCACGGTTGGCGATGGTTTCGAGGCGATCGCCTAAAGCATGGGAACGACCAGTCATGCTATCGCGCCCCGAAAGCACAATAGGATCAAGTCCGCCATCGAGTTCAGGTAAGGCAACCTGAAGGGCAACTTGTACAGGATGTAAACCAAGATCGCTATCTTGCCATTCTTCGGTAGTTTGGAAGACTAGGGGCAGGGCTACCATGTAGGGACGATTCAGTTTTTCGAGAGCTTCGATCGCCTTGGGGTGATCTTGCTTTGCGGGTCCTCCAACAAGAGCAAAACCAGTCAGGGAGACAACACTATCCACAATCGCTCGATCCTTTTGCTTAGGATCATAGAAATACTCTTCGACCGCCTTTGAGAAGTCTAAGCCCCCATTAAATACGGAAATAACCCTAGCGCCGAGGGATTCCAATTCCTGAACCATCGCCACATAATGCGCGTCATCGCCTGTAACGAGGTGAGTACGTGCCATCAATAGACCCACGCAAGGTGCAAGGGGATCTTTCATGTCATCGGGAATATCGGTACGGGCATTATACCAATCCAAATATTCGGTAGTATTCTCGAACATTTTCGGTGCGAGAGGATGCCATAGCCCCATGTCCAAATAGGTAACAGGGTCTTTAATAATTAGAGGAGCCGCACCATTTTCTTTTGCTCTTGCCTTCACGCTAGGCAAATAATTTTGAGCAAGCATCAATAGGAAGTTTTCAATATTTTCTGTCGAACCTCCTAACCAATATTGGAAGCTCAACATGAAGTTACGAGCATCCTGCGCCTTATCAATAGGCATATATTTGAGAATCTTCGGCAGAGTCTGCACGACCTTGAGCATACTGTCTTGGAAAGAACTGCCCGATTTCTCCTTACGCTTCCGCATAAACTGGGCGATCGCACTCTTAGATTGCCCTAGGTTTTCCATACTAAAGCTGCCCATTTTATTGAGGCGCATTACCTCTGGCATCGATGGGAATACGACGCAAGCAGACAAGCGATCGCGATGGGGTGCAACTGCTTGAGCAATTTTCGTAGCAAGATCATCAATAAAAATCAAAGACGCGATAAAAATATCCGCCTCAGCAATATCTTCTTTAAAAACCTCGTAATTTTCTGGACTACGAAGTTCCTCAATTAAATAACCACTTACCTCGATCGCTAGGTTGGGGTTGTTTTTATTAATGGACTTTACAGCCGCCGACATAGCGCTCTGATATTGAGGTTCCAGCACTACATAGACCAACTTCATTAAGACCCGACCCTGTAGATTTTCGGGAATGATACGTCTACTAGATAATGTTGCGATCGGTGGCACAGAAGTGAACATGCAGTCTCCTTAAATTACTGTCCTGATTTTTTTGGATTTTATATATTGCGTTTGGTTATGTGTTGCTCAAACTGTTACATAGTGCAACAATTTGCAATTAAAGATTTATACCTATTCACTATTTAATACCAGACAACCATTGCAGTGGTTGATTTTGGGCAATAAATGCAATAATTTGAAATTGATTTGTTTACATTTCGTTACATTTCTTAAGCTTAATGACGGCAAAATGTAAACATTTCTTAAATATCTTATATGTTGCGGTCTCTCATTTGTGAGTCTGTGATCGCTATAATGCCAGTAAATGCCCTGAACTCAAAGGAAATCTTTATGAATTGGCAGCAAGCTGCAACACCCTTACATCGCTTTTATAGTTGCTTGCCCTATCTTTTGCCCATGTCGGCAGGGGTGATTTATGGAGCCGTTTTATTTCAACAGTTCCCCTTGCTTATCCTTCCCTTTATTCCTTTCATCTGGATTTATAGCAATGTGCTGTCATTCCCACTAGTGCCTTTTCTGGGATTAACAGGTGAGTTTTTCTTATTTATGGGCTTATATTTTTTGGTGGTCAGAGATGCCCGTATTCCTCGCTTTATTCGCTTTAATACGATGCAAGCATTGTTAATGCAAATTGTCTTATTTATCGGTCAAATTCTCTTCCAATTCCTTGAGCAACTATCCAATGCTGCATTGCCATCTGTAATTAGTGCAATTTTTGCTAACACAATGTTCATTGGAGTGATGCTATTAACTGGATATGCAGTTTATCAAAGTATTAAAGGTGAATATTCTGATATTCCTACACTTTCTCAAGCTGCATCATTTCAGTGCGAGGTGTAAAAATGGTACGACGTAGTTCAATTGATTATTTAGATAGGCTTTATGCCAGTTTGCCTTACATACTACCAATTACTGCTGTAGTATTATTTGGGGCATTTTTGTTCGAGCAGTTTCCCCAATTAGCAACAATTTTTACTCCTGTTTTCTATTTATACAGAATTCTAGCAATTTCAATTATTGATTTTATTTCAATTCGCTTTGTTGCTTGGTTTTGTGTATTTATTTTTGTAGTTAGAAACTATAAGGTAAATCACTTTATCCGCTTCAATGCCATGCAAGCATTACTGCTAGATATAATTATTGCTCTTGTGGGTGCATTCACTGAGCTTTTAGCACTGATCTTAGGGAAGCTATCCTTTTTCCCTTTCATGCTTCAGATAATTGCTAGTGTTACATTTTTAGGTGTCATAGCTGCATCTGTATATGGCATCTTTGAATGTATTCGAGGCAAGTATGCTGATAAAATACCTGTGATTTCTGATGTTGGCTATTCGCAAATACGCTAATTAATCTGAGCCGATATAAATCTTTCAATATCTGAGTAATCTCGATGGATTTGAATATTTTTATATTTGCCATTTGTTTGTAAAAGCGATCGCACAATTTCCGCTTGACCTTGCATCATCTCAATGATCCAAAATCCACCAGAAATTAAAAATGCTGGTGCAGTATCGACTAATTCTCTAATGTCATCCAGTCCATCTTTGCCACCATCCAAAGCAGAGTGTGGCTCATGATTAGTCACTTCTGGCTGTAAATTTAAAACTTCATTACTAGGAATATAGGGAGGATTAGAAATAAGTCCTATTAATTGCTTCTGGAGATCTAATTTTGCTAATGGCTCAAACCAACTGCCATGATGAAATTGAATTTTCTGGTTATTTACATTGGCATTAATTTTGGCGATTTCTAAAGCAGATTCACTAAAATCAACTGCATGAATTTGTGCTTGAGGAAAATGCTGAGCTAAGGCGATCGCGATCGCGCCACTACCAGTTCCTAAATCCACCCAGATCCCATTGTGATAAATCGCATTTTGGCAATGCTCGGCAATAATATCAATGATTAATTCCGTCTCAGGACGGGGGATTAAAACGGCGGGAGTGACTTGCAATTCTAAATCACGCCATGTGACTGAGCCTGCTAAATACTGCACAGGTAGGCGATCGCTTAATCTTTTTTGCCAGAGTTGATCTAGCTTAGTTAATAATTTAGGTGTAACTTTCTGCGCGATATTTGGCGATCGCAATCTCAGGTCTAATTTATCTAAACAAGTCAAACGTAAGACTAACCAATCTAATTCATATATTGGTACGTCATGCTGCTTGGCAGCACAAATTTGGCGATCGTACCATTCCCAGAAATTCATAATTAACGTTAGTTCCAGATACAGAGCAATTCCTTAATAAAATGTGAGTTCGGGTTAAGTAGCAGAAGATAAAGCCTATTCTATCTGTAAATAAGGCTTCTTTCTTTTCTGTACGTTTGCCAAAACAAGGTTTCAGGCATATGCACATTGGCATTATTGCTGTACCCCTAACCTCGACAAACCTGCAAAATTAAAACCCAAGAAGCTATTGGCGGTAAGAAGTAACGACACGCATTTTCTGGTTTTGTAGCATGGCTAAGACTGGTGATAGTTATAAATAATGCATACGATCGCTAGATCAGCCCAGATATGCTAGGCTATGTCATCTGTATAAGATTTGCCGATACTGCGCATGGAATCTTTGCCTGAATCTTCAAAATCCGTAGGCGATCTTGTCAAGACAGATCGTGGAGCATTAGGGGTTGATCGTGGAGTGGATCAATCTACTGAATTACAGGCGAATCAAGTATTCGATAAAAAATTAAATAAAAAGGTCAGTGAATCGCGCGATCGCTTGACTTTGGCAGATTTGGGAATAGTGTTGAGTATTCCACTAGTAGGATGGCTAATTGCGGTGGGGACAATTTATCTCGTTAATCCATTAGCCATTAGTTGGTTAGCCTCCTCCGATGCGCCTGCTTTTTACCCCAACTCATTGTGGAATGTTCCTAAAAGCATCAAACAAATTCAAGAAGAACTGGGGCGTAGTCAACTTAAACTCGGTGAAAATTACAATCTTAAAACTGGGGAAGTTATCTATACAGTTCTAGAAACAGAAACTCAGAATATTCGCGAGATCCGCCTTTATCAAACAGTTTGGGATCGTGGTATTGAGAAGTTAATGTTAGTAAGTACCATGACGATCTCAGGCATCGATGAATATTTTGTGCGATCGCCTCTTTTAAAATATGCTACCTACTCACCTCCTGAACGTTTACAGCCAAACCGCAACCGACTACCACTCAAAAAACTGTCTTTAATCGATAATCCACCCAAGCAAATTGGTGATCAAAAAGATGGTCTTTGGTTCACGACATCAGGAAGAGTAGATGGGATTGCCTATGGACAGATTTATTACTTTGTGACAGACAAGCGATCTCAACTATTTGAATTAGAGTCTTGGACAAGCGCCGCAGGAGAGATTCCTAAATGGCGAAGTATCCTTACGAGCAATCCTAATTCTCCACAATTGGTAGTCAATCAAAGTCAGGAATTTGAGCCAATGTTTTTGGTCTATCAACCTGAAGAAGCGATCGCCACTTCTATTAAGAAAGTCCAGTTGCGACAGATCAATCTCAATGAAGCAAAAAATCAACCCAAAGCCTATCAAGATGCTCTACTTATGGCGAGTGTGGGACTATGGTCGCCTGCCTTGGGTAAGTTTAATCTTATGGTTAATGAATTGCGAGCGCAGGGTAAAACTCTATCGCCATTCTTACAGGAACAATATGATCTAATTTCCTTACATGCCAAAATCACCTCTGAGCGAGCCGATAATCCCAATGCAAATATTGGCGAAAAAGCCCTCATTAATATCATTGATGGACGCTGGAGTGAGGCGATCGCGATCGCTAACGATACCACCTATAAAGGCGATCGGATTGCGGAAATGTTGGAGAAATATCATCCTCATATTTGGCAGAGAGCAATGACCATGTTGACTTTTACCAATGCGACGGAGATCAAGCTGTGGGGAGGATTAGTTGTGCTCCAACGTAATGGCTTGCGGCGTGCTGAAAATTGGTTGAGAGAACAAAAGGTTGATGCGAAGGACTTCAATCAATTATTACAAAGACTAGATCTTGCGCCGATCTTGCTCAAACCACAGCAATTGCTGGGCAGTGTTACCTACATTGGTAAAGGAAATGCTGGCTCGGAATGGTTCTTGCCTCCACCAAAATTAGAATCGGGGCAAGCTTGGTACGAAGTGCGGATTGATTTGATGAAGGATGGTGATAAGTGGCGCAATGATCCATTCTCAGAACTAAGCGATCGCTCATCAATTCTGCTATGGCGCATCTTAGGACTTTCGATTAACAATAATCTGGGTGTGGTGCTATACGATGCCTATGGCAAGGCTCAAACATCATTCCTGACTGCTCAATCTTTGTGGGTTGGTGATGATGGTCAGTTGAAGATTTTAGCTTCGGGTGAAGCTAGTCTCGCGCCTTTACTGACAAAAAGCATCATTCCGCCACTAGTAACTAGTGGTGGTACATTCGATCCCCCTAAGGGAAACTCTGTTGATTGGCAAACGCTCTCTCCAAAAGTGATTGAACGCATAATTCGATCTATGTATAGTGAGTTGCAACGCAATGGACAGGTCTCCATGAGTATTGAAGACTTTGGTGTCCTAGCCCAACAACAATGGACACTCACCTCGGTGAATTTAGATGGCTTTGGCAAGTCTGAGTATTTACTATTACTAGATCGATCGCAAGTTGATCTAGGCGATCGCCATTATCCTTTAGCGATCGCTTTTTCGAGTGATGGCTCCCTGATATTTAGTGATATGAATGGAGGTAGATTATGGCTAGATGTATTACCAAGCAGCACCGAAGGACAAATCCTCACCCTCCGCAATCGCCGTTACGAAGTATGGAACTTCCGTTAAAATAAACAATATCTCGCTTTACGATACATTGTTTATAGAATTGTTAATGGATCGACATCGATCGCAACTCTCACAGCTTTAGAATTCACTAACATTCGTAACTCTTCTAAGTTCGGTACATTGAGTAAAACATCAGGCATGAATTTTAATAGAATTTGCCAGCGATAACGATTGGCAACTTTAGCGATCGTGGCGGGAGTCGCTCCTAATATTTCCCAATCATTTTCTAATTGTCGTAAATATTCTGCTAATTCATTTGCAGAATTCTCTACTGTTTGAGCATTCTCACTACTGAGATGAATTAAGACCATTTGCCCTTTGGGGGGATAGCGCAATGCTTCTCGCATCTCTAGTTCGGTTTGCATGAATTCTTCGAGGCGATAGCTCTGAACTGCTTGGATGGCGGGATGTTCTGGGGTGTAGGTTTGCATAATGACCTTGCCATCTTCTTCGCCACGACCTGCGCGACCTGCAACTTGTAGGAGGGTTTGTGCAGCTCTCTCTCCTGCGCGATAATCGGAGAAGTTTAATAATCCATCAGCGGAAACTACACCTACTAACGTAACTTGGGGAATATCTAAACCCTTGGTTAGCATTTGGGTTCCCACTAATAAATCTGCTGTTCCTGCGCGGAACTGATCGATGAGCAGACGATGCTGATCCTTGTTGCGGGTGGTGTCGCTATCAAAACGAATTAGGCGAATATTGGGAAATAATTTGCTAAGTTCCTGTTCTACTTTTTGAGTGCCGCTACCAAAATATTTGAAATAGGGTGAATTGCATTGAGGACAGGATTTCGGCTGGATTTGGGTGTAGTTGCAATAGTGACAGCGCAAATGGGCGGATTTGGGTTGATGGGCTGTGGGTGAGATGGGATCGTGATAGGAGAGGGAAACATCGCAATGTGGACATTCCGCAACATAGCCACAGGATCGACAGGAAACGAAGGTACTATAGCCGCGTCGATGAATGAATAGAATTCCTTGTTGTTTCGCTTCAAGCATTTCGGCGATCGCACCTTGTAACTTCCGACTCAAGATCGAGTAATTGCCTGCCTTAAATTCATCGCGCATATCCACAATTTCAATCGGTGGCATCGCTCGATTGCCAATGCGATTAGGCAGTTCCAAATAAATTAATTCCTGCTGTTTCTGAGCAAAGACTAATTCTGCGGAAGGGGTTGCGGAACCCATGACAAGGGGAACTTGCTCTAACTGCGATCGCCATTGAGCTACCGTCCGCGCATGGTAACAGGGTTGAGGTTGATCCTGCTTGAAGCTATTGTCATGCTCCTCATCCATCACAATTAAGCCGAGATTTGATAATGGCGCAAATACTGCCGATCGCGTGCCAATTACTACTTGTGATTCCCCTGTCAGCATCAATCGCCATGTGTCAAAGCGTTCACCATCGGATAACTGGCTATGATACACATTCACCTTGGCATCACCAAATCTTGCGCGAAAGCGATCTGTTAATTGGGGAGTCAAACCAATTTCAGGAACTAGTACCAATGCAGATTTCCCAGCTTCGAGGACAGTCGCGATCGCTTGCAGATACACTTCAGTTTTACCTGAGCCTGTCACTCCATGCAGGAGAAAATGTGACGGATTATTATTAGCGATCGCTTTTAAAATTTGCTGTAGGGCTAAATCTTGATCAGGGGTGAGAGCTTTGGGGCGATCGCGAATGACCGTATGACTTTTGCCCCCTAATCGTAAAGATTCTCTTTTAGAAACTACGACATATCCCTTATTCTCTAAGTTCTGAATTACGGAAGCAGAGGTTTTTGCTAGTTTACATAATTGAGATTTGGGGCATTCTCCCCCTTGATGTTGCAAAATTGTTAAAACTTCTGTCTGTCTAGCCGTGATCTCACTATCGGGAACCTTGATTAAAACGACAATATCTTCATATTTTGGTTGCGGACGATTGGGTAATTCTAAAACCGTTTCAACCAGATCTAATTTTTGTAATTCCCTTAGCCCTGCACCTGTATATCTACCCAGCTTTTGCTGAATATAGCGACGACTTAAACCTTTAGGATTTCCCTTATGCTCTTGTAAAAAATCCCACACCATTTGGGCTGCCTTGGGAGCAACTGGAGTCCCCATAGATGAATCTAGTTGCTTGATTTTGATGCGGTAATGGGATTGATCAAGCAATTTTGGTGGTAGAGCAGTTTTTACCGTTTGCATGACAGGAGTTCGATAATAATCAGCCGTGCGCGTTAACAGTTCCCAATAGGTCGTAGGAAAAATCCCCGAACTGACTACAGCACTAATTTCTTTAATTTCTGTGTCGGGAGCATCAATTGTGGAAGTATCAGAAATTTGCAAAGCGATCGCCCCCACTTGGCGATTGCCCAAAGGAACACTGAGAATATCACCAACTTGAAGCTCAACATCTTCAGGAATCCGATAGGTCAGCAAATCATCAATACCAATGCAATCAACGATCACCGTGACATAGCGATCTCCTGAAATGTTGCTTAAATCAAACAGAGTCATGGATAGGTGTTGTCCTGAAGATAGTAGATTCAAAACTAAAAATGGCTACGCCATTTTTAGTTTTAATATCAAAGCTGCGATGGAGATCTCTATAAGTAGCTGGACATAATTAAAACCCAGAGCCAAAACCTGTAGCGCACGCGCAGCGTGCGCCACAGGTTTTGGGGTTTTATGTTTAATTGTGCCTAGCTACTTAGGCAGATAAACAGTGGTTGCTAGCCCTGCTATATAATCACTTTGTTAAGTATTGTCTACGAAATGATTAGGACAATACACCCTAATAACGAAATTTTATGGCTAAGTATATCTTTGTGACTGGCGGAGTCGTCTCTAGTATTGGGAAGGGCATCGTTGCCGCAAGTTTGGGACGGTTGCTGAAATCAAGGGATTATTCCATAGCAATCCTCAAGCTTGATCCTTATATCAACGTTGACCCTGGTACGATGAGTCCTTTTCAGCATGGGGAGGTGTTTGTCACCGAAGATGGTGCGGAGACAGACCTTGACTTGGGGCATTACGAGCGCTTTACTGATACATCGATGTCCAAGTTGAGTAATGTTACCACAGGCGCAATCTACCAAGGCGTAATCAATAAAGAACGCCGTGGTGATTACCAAGGCGGCACGGTGCAGGTGATTCCACACATTACCAACGAAATTAAAGAGCGCATTCATCGCGTAGCCAATAATGGCAATCCTGATCTCGTCATTGTCGAAATTGGTGGCACGGTTGGTGACATCGAGTCTCTGCCATTTATCGAAGCCATTCGTCAATTTCGTAAGGATGTAGGTCGCCAAAATGTAGTCTATATGCATGTGACCCTGATGCCTTGGATTGCCTCCGCAGGAGAGATGAAAACCAAACCCACCCAACACTCGGTTAAAGAGTTGCAATCCGTCGGTATTCAGCCCGATATTTTAGTTTGCCGTAGCGATCGCCCTTTACCACAAAACATCAAAGACAAGATTTCTGAATTTTGCAACGTTTTGCCTGAGTGTGTGATGACAGGGCAAGATGTCAAGAGCATCTATGAAGTACCGCTAGCAATGGAGCGTGAAGGCTTGGCAGAGCAAGTATTGCGCTTGTTAGGAATGCAGCAACGCCAACCCGACCTTCGCAGTTGGCAAACCCTAGTTGAGCGTCTCTATCGCTCAGAGCATCAGCTAGAAGTAGCGATCGTCGGTAAATATGTCCGCTTGACCGATGCCTATCTCTCGGTGATCGAAGCCCTTAAGCATGGTGCGATCGCTTTGAATAGCAACGTGAATTTGCGCTGGGTGAACTCCGAAGACATCGAAACCTATGGCGCGGAGAAATTCCTCAAGGATGTCCATGCGATCGTTGTTCCCGGGGGCTTTGGACATCGTGGTGTCGATGGTAAAGTTGCGGCTGTGCAATATGCTCGCGATCACCAGATTCCATTTTTAGGACTCTGTTTAGGAATGCAATGCGCGGTGATTGACTGGGCGAGAAATATCGGTAATCTCAGTGATGCCAATAGCTCCGAGTTTGCCCCAGAATCCAAAAATCCCGTTATTCACCTATTGCCAGAGCAGCAAGATGTAGTTAACCTCGGCGGCACAATGCGTTTAGGTCTATATGCCTGTCGTCTTGCCCCTAATAGCCTTGTGCATAGTCTGTATAACGAGTCAGTTATTTATGAGCGCCATCGCCATCGTTACGAGTTTAACAATGCCTACCGATCTCTCTTTCTTGAGTCGGGCTATGTGATTAGTGGCACTTCTCCCGATGGACGTTTAGTTGAAGCGATCGAGCTACCTAGTCATCCCTACTTTATTGCTACCCAGTTCCATCCAGAATTCCAATCTCGTCCAAGTAGTCCCCATCCCTTATTCCAAGGTTTGGTCAAAGCTGCTCTAGATCTCCAAAAACAGCGCATTGCCAGTAATACTGAATCCGTTCATATTCCAGTTTTAGAACAGAATAATGAACTAAAGCAAGAGTTTGCCTCTGTGATGTTTAGCTAAGAAATATGCCATTTTGCGCTACGCACGCCGTGCGAAGCAAGACGCACGTAGCGATTTTAATAATGATTCTAGAATAGCCAGCGCTTCGTGCCATTTATTCTAGATCTAGACAAGAGACAGCACTCTAGTGCTGTCTCTTGTCTTTTGAGATTTAGTTATAGCTATATATAAGGTTTCGGCAATTTTGGCACAATGCACAATAATTTTTAAGAATCTCAACGTTTTGCAGCGATCGCCCTGTAATTGAGCTTTACTCAAGATATAGCAAATTTTTATAGATGACGAGTAACGTTCGCGCTACTTGTAATCAGATGACAAATACCTAAGGTTCGACAACTATGTTCCAACAAATTTTATTGGCTGTTGATGGTTCAGGGCGATCGCGCGAAATGCTAAATATGCTGCTAGCCCTACCTAGCATCCAAAGTTCGCAAATTAATGTTCTGCATGTTATTCCTAACTCCACTAACTCTGAAGGAATTACCGAATATCGTCTTGCGGGTGAAAAGATTATCGAAAGAGAAATTAAAAGCTTGCGCCTGTCCTCAGGCAATAGCACTGTCTCCCTTCTCAAAGAGGGTGAACCCAAGGATGTTGTATGTAAAGTTGCTGAAGAACTCAAAGCCAATCTTCTGATCATGGGATCGCGTGGCATGGGACGCTTGCAAGCAATTTTGGCAAATTCCGTCAGTCAATATGTTTTCCAATTGTCTGATGTCCCTATGTTGCTCATTAAGGATGATGTATATATCAAAACCATCCGTAGCATCATGGTTTCCGTTGATGGTTCAGCAGCTTCCAATCACAGTCTCGATCTTGCCATTAAACTAGCTAGTGGTGCTAAGGATGTGGAAATTTTCTTAGCAAGGGTTGTCAAACGTAAGGATGAAAATACGGCAAGCACTGATCCAGTACTACTTGAAGCTAGTGCTAAACTCAAGCGTTTAAATATTCCATCTCGCTCCTTTGTGGGTTCTGGTGATGTGGGTAAAGAGATTTGTCGATTAGCAGATGAGTCGAATACCAGCCTATTATTAGTTGGCTCACCCGATCGCCGTCCTTCGATCGCCCGCAGTTTACCTGACCTTGATCGCCTCCTTGGTAGCTCAGTATCAGATTATGTGCGCGTCAATGCCACTGTGCCTGTATTACTAACCCGAACCATTGAATAATATTGATTTCCTTCTCTAGATTGTTGTGTTACTTTTAGAGGATTAAACATCAAATTAAGAAAGATTTTGGGAATCAAAAAATGACATAACCATTTCTCTACTAAATGCTCTTTGTCAAACTAAAGGTGGTGCAACGCGCCACCTTTAGTTTTTGGATAGCTAAGGCTATAATTTTTCAGTTCTTGCCAGTGAAACTATGCAACGTATTTTGGTCATTGAAGATGATGATGAAATTAGAGACGAAATCATCGATATTTTAGAGCTTAAAGGATTTGTGGCTGAGGGTGCTAGTAATGGTCGTATTGGCTTAGAGGCAGCGAAAAAAAAACATCCTGAATTAATTCTATGTGATGTTGATATGCCTGAATTGAATGGCTATGGTGTCTTAAAAAAATTACAGCAAGATCCAGATCTAGAGGACATTCCCTTTGTTTTCTTAACAGCTTCGTCTAGCATGGACAACCTAAGAAAAGGAATGAACCTTGGTGCAGATGACTACCTTACAAAACCTCTTCAAATAGATCAGTTATTAACTGCGATCGCTACCCGTCTCCAGAAACAAGAAAAATCCAACAATCATAAAATTGGTAGCATTACCCATTCAAATACTACGTCGCAACAAGCTTCTGCAAGACAGATTTCTGAAACGTCAAGGTTAACACCTCGTCAGAGTCGAATTTTGCAATTAGTCAACCAAGGCAAGCCAATAGTTGAAATAGCTGATGAGCTTGCAGTGAGTATCGATGCTGCTGAGCTTCTAGCCGATATAGCGGTTCGGTTGAATCATCGGCTTAACTTAAATCAAAATACAGAAATCCCGCCGCAATTACCAGTCGCCCAAATTGCTACTTCTATTCCTGATGAGCGCTTAACACCACGTCAGCGTGAAATTTTGAAGTTAGTGGCAAATGGAATGACAACTAAAGAAATCGCAGAATCTTTGTTTATTAGCGTTAAGACTGTGGAAACCCATCGTGGACAGTTAATGGAACGTCTTAATATTCACGATCTTGCAGGATTAATTCGTTATGCGCTGCGATCGGGATTGATAAATCTAGATGAGGGATACTAAGCTTGTGTACCACATAAAGGAGTGTAATAGGCTCAAATAAAGGCGACGTAAAGCTCTGCTTTGATTTATTTGACTTAAATATAGTGGTTTTCCCTGATACTCAACAGAAAGAAATTTTGGTACTTTATTAATAGGGAAATAAATTTAGAGAGGTAAAAATCATGAATATACGGTTGCCTCCAGAAAAGCAGTTAGAACACGATATGTTTTGTCAAGCAATTAAAAATATTGACTTAGAGACAATGCAAATAGTCCTTACAAAGCTACATATGATGTATTTGAAAGAGCAAACCTTAGTAAATGAAATAGTCAGTAATGATTTGTTAAAAAGTATTTAGAGTTTTAAATTAGACTCAAGTACGTGAACAAATTTAAGTGGACAAATTTATAAGGCACACAACAATTAGTGTGGGGGCATCCCCAATACCTCTCTTGTTTATAAGGGGCTGAGAGTATGGTGTTATTCTCTAGCGTGGGGGGATGTCCTCCCGCCCTTTTTTTTGTAAAGCCCAAAGCATGAATAGCAGCCTCATTGGATTTACTACACAAAGTTGGCGATCGCTGTTACTGAAAGCAAGGCAAATTGATCGTAAAACAACTACCAACTCCGACCTCGCTAGTTACACCAACTTCACCACCGTGCATTTCCACAATTCTTTTTACTAGCGCTAGTCCTAAACCTGTACCTTCATACTTCCGATTCAAGGCACTATCAATTTGGATAAAGGGTTGAAATAACTTGGGAATAGATTCGGACGCAATCCCAATGCCTGTATCTCTCACAACTATCCTCAGATAATCTGTAGAATTTAGAGGTTCTCTGAGCCAAATTACCTCTAGGGTCACTTGACCATTCAACTGAGTAAATTTAACTGCATTATTGAGAAGATTAATTAGGGCTTGACGAATACGCCGTTCATCTAAGTAGACAGACGGCAGTTGGGGAGGCAATATCGTTTGGACTTGAATCTTTTTTTTAATTGCTTGTTGTTGGATAAAGACTAAGCTCGATTCACATAGAGAATGGATCGATACAGGAGTCAGTTCCAACTGCATTTGTCCAGATTCAATTTTGGCAACATCAAGTACATCATTGATGAGTTCGAGCAAATGCAAGCCACTGCTTTCAATGGTTTTGAGCGCCTTAATCTGTCGTTCATTAACAAAACCATAGATCTCTTCTTGGAGGCTTTCGGTCATTCCTAAAATGGCATTCAGGGGAGTACGCAACTCATGACTCATCGCTGCCAAAAATTCATCCTTCAGACGAGTGGCGTGAACTAGTTCCTCATAGGTCTGTTGGAGTTGTACTTCAGCTAATTTACGCGCAGTGATATCTTGGGCTGAGCCAATGGTACATTTCACTCGCCCCTCCGCATCTCGACTAAAAACCGTAAAGCGCGTGAAGAACCAACGCCATTCACCCCAAGCGGTTTTCATATAGTATTCAGCGTTATAGATTTCGCCCTCCTGCAATAATTGCAAGCGTTCATGCCCTTCGAGGAATTGGCTCAAATCTTCGGGCTTGAGGACATTAGCAAAGAAGGCTGAACCCATCTCTAGAATTTCGGTAGGCGTATAACCCATAATTGCCTTGATTTCACCATTGACATAGACATTGCGATTTTCTTGAATGTCATAGATATAGAGGATACTCGGCGAAGCATCGGCAACCTTTTGCAAAAATTCTTGGCTTTCTTGTAAAGCGATTTCAGCTTTTTTGCGATCGCCAACATCGGTAAAGTAACCCACAATTTCCGAGGGATTATCTTGAGCATCACGCATTAAGCGTAATTCATTCCTAAGCCAACGATAATTGCCATCTCGATGTAAAGACCGATATTCATTAATGTAATAGCCTTGCTCAAATAGTTTAACGACCCCTTCAACTGCGTGAGGAATATCTTCGGGATGGAGATGCTCTAACCAAAAGTTTGGGGTTGAGAGGATTTCGGTAGCGCTATAGCCCAACACTTTCTGGACATTATCACTAATAAAAGTGATGGTATTACTGCGATCGGCAGTACAGGTAAAAATGACTGCTGGGTTTGAAGATAGAATGAACTGCAAGCGCTCTTTGAGTCGTTGATTTTCTTGCTCAGCGAGTTTGCGATCGGTAATACAGTCCATTGAGGGATTAAGTAGTACAGTAACAACACTTAGTAAACCAATTTTTGAAGAAATCTTTTTCTAACAAGTAAGGGAAAACGTTGATTAAATGCTGAAGTAGTTTTTGAGAATGAGGTCTAAGCAATCTAATAAAATATTTGAGAACCGACCACATCATCTCAATTGGATTAAAATCAGGAGAATAGGTGGGTAAGTACAAAATCTTAGCACCTGTCGCTGTAATTGCTTTTGCGACCCCCTCAACTTTATGGCAGTTGAGGTTATCCATGATGATCCTATGCTCAGGACGTAATTTAGGTACTAGGTCATCTTGGACAAAGGTGAGAAAATCTGCTCCTTTCATAGAACCCTGAATCGTTTTCAGGCAAACAATCCCATCAACTGAAATAGCGCCAATTATTGTGTATTTCTGACCTTTGTAAAAGGGACGAAGACTGAATACTCTTTTGCCACATTCACTTCTTGCCACAGAGCGTTCCATCCCCTGCCATACTCCCGTTTCATCAATACAAATCAGATCTTCAGCTTTCACTTCATTCAATGCTTCCCAAAATTCACATCTTTGCTGTTGTACTGCCTCACTTTTTACCTTTTCATGGCGATAGGTCTTTTTTTTAGAGTGATGTTATGCCTCTGGAAAAATCGGCACATGCTGCCTGTGGTCACTGATACTCCTGTTTGTTCTGCTACTTCTTCACAGTACTGCCATAGTGTCCAATCTGGATGCTCTGAGACAATTTCGAGGATTTTCTCCTGATGCGCTTCGAGGGGACTTTTGATTGGACTACCTAATGGTTTGTGGTTTAGTTCTCCTGTCTCTCGGTATTGATTCAGTAGTTTTTGCACTGTTTTCGTCGCGACTTGAAATTGCTTCGCTACTTCCCGAATCGATGTATTTCCTGCTTCGTAGTTTGCTACGATCTTTTCTCTGAGATCTAGTGAGTAAGGTGCCATTTTTTACTCTCTTTTGGGTTTTGCTATCCTAGCTTATCTTGTACTACTCTTTCCCTCAATAGGCTGTATCTTGAGCTGAGCCAATCGTATATTTAACCCGTCCCTCCGCATCCCGACTAAATACAGAATGACGGCTATAGAGCCAACGCCATTCCCCTTGGGTGTTTCTCATGCGGTATTCACAGTCATAAACTTTGCCATCTGTCGCCCTTGCTAATAGCTCATATTCGGTCTGAATATTTTGCAGATCATCAGGGTGCATTAACATCGCAAAGAAGGCGGAACCCATTGCCTGAATCTCGGCAGGACGATAGCCCAGAATTGTGCCGATTTCTCGATTCACATAGATATTTCGCTGTTCTTGAAGATCGTAGATATAAATAATATGTGGTGAAGCATCAGCAATTTGCTGCAAAAAGTTCTGGCTTTCTTGAAGGGCAAGTTCAGCTTGTTTGCGATCGCTAATGTCCTGCATCAACACCACAAAAAAATCAATGCTGCCATCTGGTTTTCGATGACCCTGTACAGACAAATTCGTATAAATGATCTGTCCATGTTTATGAATAAAGCGCTTATCGATTTCATAGCCTTCTATTTCTCCAGACATCACGCGATTAAAATGGTCTAGATCAATGGCTAAATCATCAGGGTAGGTGATTTTATCCCAAGTCAATTCTTGCAATTCCGCAAAGGGATATCCCAAAATCTCACAGAGTCGATCATTAACATTGATCCATCCTTTATTAGGAGAAGTCATTGCCATGCCAACAATATGTTGCTCAAAATAACGGCGCAATATCCTTTCGTTCTGACTGAGAGCCTCTTGACGCTTTTGCAAATCCGCAGTCCTCTGAGAGACTCGTTCTTCTAGTTCAATATTATTTTGAGCTATCACATCATGGGCTTTTAGAAGTTCTCGCTCATGGAGTTTACGATTGGTAATATCCTGCACTTGAGAGATGAAATATAGGGGATTTCCTTCGTTATCTCGCACGAGTGATGAGGATACTTCACCATAAATGATGTGACCGAGCTTATGGCGATAGCGTTTTTCAAATATCACACTATCTTTATGAGCTTCAACTGCCCCTTGGATAAATTCTTGACTAATTAGGTTATCTTCAGGAATTGCTAGAGTAGCAACATTCATCCTGTTCATTTCTAATGAGCTATAGCCAAAGATCTGGCACATCTTCTCATTAACCTGCAAAAAATTGCCTTGGAGATCGACTAGACACATGCCAATATTGGCATGGTCAAACGATAGTCGGAATTTATCTGCTTCTGCTTGTTTTTGAGAAGTGACTTTTTGAGAAGTGACATCTAAAGCCATGCCATACCAAGCTGTCTCCTGATGGGATAATCTTTCAGCACGAAAACTTGCCTGTATCCATTTCAGCTTGCCCGATGGAGTGATAATGCGATGTTCACGACTCAATGTTTGCAGAGTTTCTCGACTCTGCTCCACCGTGGCGATACAGTCTGCGATGTCATCAGGATGAATTTGCTTCAGTACAAGGTTGGCATCCGCCATAACTGCTTCAACGGTTAATTCATATATTTCTTGGACATAGGGGCTGATGTAGGTAAATGCTACAGAACCATCGATCCGATGAACAAGGCTATAAAGACATCCTGATGCTGCGATCGCTATTTTTTGTAACAGATCTTCCCCCCTAGCCAAATCATCAAAAAATTGGTCTGTCATATACTCATACTCTTTTAGATGATACGAAAAGATCTAAGTAGTTCAGCATAGTTATCCCAAAACTAGCGCTTGTATCGACCGCTTAGTAAGCGACACAAGCTTTTAGGGTTTAAGCTCACTTAAGCTGAGCTACTTAATTTGAGATAAATTCTCATGACCTTGACATAAGTTAAGCTGATATAAATTATTCTACTTGTCGTCATACTTTTAATGCCGACATTTCACACAATTCTATAATTTTTGTTGGTATAGGGCACTTTTCAAGTAAGCGAGATACAGAGGATTTCCCTGCCGAAGGCGTGGGCATACAGTCCTAATGATTGCTTAGGACAAATACAAGTAGCGGCGCTTTGCGCCGCTACTTGTATTTTGGGTTAGCGAGTCTTACCATTTTTCGCTTTTGTCAAACTGACGATAAAATCAAGATACCTTTGAAATTAATTAGCGCATATATGTCTGACAATTGGATTGATCGTCTTAAGTATGATGAGAAAGGCTTGATTCCTGCGATCGCTCAAGATTATCAAGATGGCACAATTTTGATGATGGCATGGATGAATCGTCAGGCTTTAGAGCTAACCATTGATACTGGTGAAGTACATTACTGGAGCCGATCGCGTCAGGAACTATGGCATAAAGGCGCAACTTCAGGGCATATCCAAAAACTGAAAAAGCTATATTACGATTGCGATCGCGATGTGATTTTGGTCAAAATTGAGCAGATTGGTGATATTGCCTGTCACACAGGCGCAAGAAGTTGTTTCTTTACTGAAGTTCCGCTTTGATCAAGAGTGGCGCAAAACGCCACTCTTGATCTAGATGGAAATTAGCGAACTTACCTTATTAACTAGTTCAGAAGTTGAAAAACCTTTAGTTAAATAATCAGTTGCACCAAGGCGGCTAGTTTCACGCGACCACTCTTCGGCAAGTCGAGAGGAAACTACCAGAATTGGCATCGCAAATCCTGCTTGCCGACAGCGATCGATCAGGGTAAATCCATCCATATGCGGCATCTCAATATCCGTGATTAGCAAAGCAGGTTGCTTATGCCGTTGTAACCACTGCCAAGCTTCCATTCCATCATCACAGGTGGTAATTTCATAGCCCTGTGGAGATAGACTGCTTTCGATTCTGCGACGCATCAGAGCTGCATCATCAACTACCAAAATTTGGCGATCGCTAGAGACTTCTAAGAAAGATGAATTGTCTAGCGAATCAGTGGCAATTGGTTCCAACTCTGAAGAGAAGAAGGCTTCGACAAAGGAAATGGCATCAAGCACGGGGATGAGTTTACCATCGGGCATTAGACTCATGCCGATCAAACCAATGGGAGCAATTAGAGGTGACGGAATAGGATTAACTAATAAGTCACTCTGTCCCATTAAGGTGTCAGCAATGAGCCACACACCGCGATCGCCCGTGACTTGCCCTTCGGATAGTTTTGTCCGCACGGCGATCGCCGTCGGCAAAATTGGTCTAGCTTCCGATGAGCCTAGCCAATACTGATAAAGATCGATTGCAGGTACGTTCCCATGAGGCTCTTGCACTTCCATACTGTAATCAGAGCGTTCTGTCTTTTGCCATAGGAGACTTTCCACTAAGGTAGTTGTATAAATTTCGGTCGTGGGAATCGCAAAGAGACGATCTACTGCCTGCAAGAGCATACAACGCACAAACAAATGGGGGACAGGTATCTGAATTGTAAAGGTTGTGCCTTTGCCAAGTTGGGTATTGAGACTGAGTTTGCCATTCATCAGGGCGACTTGGCTTGCCACCACATCCATACCCACACCTCGACCTGAGATCTCGCTCACAGATTTTGTGGAAGTAAAACCTGATTGACTTAAAACATTGATTAATTTCTCAGGAGTACTCGTATCTGTGAGGGGCAATCCTTTAGATTTCGCAATTTGACTAATGCGATCGCTATCTATACCTCTACCATCATCACGAATAGTCAGCTCAAAAACACTGCCTCTTCTTTGCATCGCAAGATCAATTTTCCCTTGCACAGGTTTACTGATTTGCTGACGCTGTTCGGGTTCTTCAATCCCATGATCGTAGGCATTACGCAACAAATGGAGTAAAACTGGTTCTAAATTGCGTAGAGTTCCTGCATCTAGTTCTATTTGTTCGCCAATAATCGTTAGCTCTACAGCCTTACCAACACGAGTACTCAGGTCACGCAAAATTCCCCTTGCACGAAAGGCTAGGGTCTCAAAGGGAACAAGACGACTCTCTTCGATGGTTTGTTGGAGATTGCGTAAACTGCGATCGAGGGTTTGAATACTTTCAGATGTTTTGCGGGCTGACTCCCCTGTTTCTGAGCCTAGCTCAATTAAACGCAGACTAATTTCTAGTAAACGGTTAATCGCTGTATATCCTTGACGATAGCGCTCAACTTTCAGCCCATCCTGTTCTGCGGAAATATCTAGCAACGCATAGTCATCTTGGACTTCGCGTAACTGGGTAATGTACTGCACACTATTTTGCGCTAGTGAGACAAGTGGTAGGAGATTTGCATACACGGATTGATAAAAGCCCTGCGTAGCACGGGTTGCCATCAAAGTCTCTACAAGATATTGGGATGATCGCTCTAGGCGATCGAGCGGTACAGGAATTTGAATCGCAGATGCAGGAACAGGCGTATTAATTAGCGGTATAGCCTCATTTTCAACAGCTAAATTACTACTTGAAGAAGTAACAGGTTCTTCAATTGGCAAACCCCCCCCCTGTCGAGCGCTATCCTTGAGCTTGCGCAAAAATGGCATCCACTCAGCGTGCCACTGTTCACAATTGGGGCGATCGCATAAATCTAGTCCCGTTTTTAAGAAATCCTGCCAAGCCGTCGCTAAATTTATTTCTGTACCAATTGACTGTAACTGAGCAATAGTTTGCTGGGCGATTTCACAGGTTTCTATTGGCACTGTCCCCGTTGCTGGCAAAACCTCGATCGCCATTTCTAGATCTAAAATTACCAAGTCAAAACCTTGATCAGCAAATTCCTGCTGTACTTGGCGCATTTCATTCCATTCAGGCAAATATTGCGACTGAATGCGATCGCGCAAACTTTGGATATAGCGCACGGCAAAATCGGACTCGCCGAGTTCCGCAGTTTGCGAACTATCCTTTTGAACCGTACCAATGAGTAATTCCCCTGACTCAATCAAAGACTTTGATAATTCCCCATCCATCAAAGGAGGAGCCACATCGAGATAGCGAAGATCCGATAGTAAATCCTCTAAGACAGTAGAGACTTGGAGGACGGATTGAAACCCCACTGTCACCGCTCCACCTTTAATCGTATGCACACAACGATATAACTGTTGGATATCTTCATGCCAGCTAGTGGCATTTAATTGGTTAACAGTTTGGACATAGAGCTGCAAATATTTCTGTGTATCTAGTTCAAATAGATGACGCAGTTCTTCGTGCAGTTGGATATCATCAAATTCAGAATGTGCCATTATTTTGCTACTTGGATACTCTCAACTTCGATGGAGTCCAGATCTTCAAGTTCATTATTATCGGATTGGAGAATTGCAGGCAAACGGAAAAACTGTACTCTTTCTAGCAATTGCCTTGCTAATTTACCCATCTTGCCCGATTGATCGCGGGTAAATTGTGCCTGAGAAGCAGAACGCTCAGCGATCGCCTCAATATCTTGGATGGAGGCTAAGCTAAATTTTACGGCCTCAGCGATCGAGCTAGATGACTCGGTTACAGACATGCCAATATCCGCCAGTTCCTCAGTAACCGTAGCAATGTTGGTAAAAGATTGCTCAGAGCTATCAACACTCTTAGTGAAGTCCGACACAAGGCTATTCACGTCGCGCACATCCTGATCAATCCCTGAAACTACCACTTCCACAAATCCTGTGCGTTGTTGTAGTACCACCAGCCCCTGATTAGTCTGCGTCGCCAAGGCATTTACCTGTGAGGCGATCGCTTCAAATTCCCTTGCCACTGATACAAATTGCTGAGGGTCTCTCTGCTCTAAGGCTCTTGTTGCCACCATCGAAGCATTGGTTGCTAGCACCTGAGTTAATGACGCTAAGCGTTTTTGATCCAACACAAACTGTTTTGCAAGCGCAACGAATTCACCGAGATTTTTAATCCTTTGTACCATCTGTACGGTCGCAGCTTGGAGGGACTCAATCGAAGCAGTGAGGTAAATAATCTGTTCCTCCCCTTGCCGCACGGCTGATCGCACCCTTTGCACCGCTCTATTCGCCGCGATCGCCTGTTGAGCTGCATCCTGTGCTAATTGGTTAACATCCTCAATGCCTAAACGGGCTTGCACAACTAGCGCCTCCTGTTGCTCAGCATTTTGGGATACCGCGATCGCCAACTGTTCAAGGCGATCGGTGCGAATAGTGACTTGCTGTGCAGTTTTCAAAACGGCTGCAAGTACCTCTGCTAACTGCTCTGAGAGACGGTTGAGTGTGTCCGCAATCAGACCTGTCGCATGGGGGCTAACCTCTGCCTTAGCGGTGAGATCGCCTAGCTCCAGATCGGATACCACATCTAGCAAGTGGGAAATTTCATCCTCAAAAATATTGTTCTGGACTTCTGCCTCCATCTGAGCGGTGGACTGATCTTGTCGATTCTGAGCCAAATTAACCGTCATTAAATTCAAGATATCGGCTAACTTACCAACCTCATCGGCTGCACCAAGCTCTACCCTTGTCCCAAAAGTACCTGCATCCAAGTTACCTGTAGCATATTCTTTAGCGATCGCCTCCAAGTTCCGAATCCGCTTGCTGAGAGTCCCACCAATCACCAAACTCAATAGGGAACTCATTAATAGCACAATAAAGGCTAAGCCAAACACAAAAAATGTGACATTAGATAGTTGAGCCTGAGCTTCTTGGTTCACAATCGGCATGAGGCTAATATCTAGATACAAAGCAGCGATCGCAAAGCATATTAACGGCAAAAAGCTTGTTAATCCAATCGCTAAGAAAATTTTGGTGTTAATCGGTAAATTATTTAACCAACTACTTTTATTAGAAGCTTGTCTAGATATCGGGGCAGCAGCAACGGCAGCCTTCCTCTTTTTTTTAGCACTAACTTTTTTGCGCGAAAAGGGAGGTTTATTTGCCATATCTTTCCATATTTAACGCGGTACAACATTTTTAGCAAAAATTTTAGTTCTGTTTTCAGTACAAATCTCTGCTTGTGTTAACAACATACAGGTTTGTGTTACTGCCATTGAGTATGCTTCGCCACAATGTCAATACAAAGTCAATCCAAAAAAGCCGCGCAAAGCACGGCTTTTTTGGATTATGAGCCATTTGGCTTAACTATTCTACTTAGCCAAATCATCTAAGTTAGGAGATTTGGCATCAGGTTTATTGGGGATTACCCGATCAGATTGTGTGGTAGTTGAATTAGGGGTGTCATCAGTAAATTCCTCTATTCCTAATGCACCTGAGAGGAAATCCTCAATTTCTGCCCTAGCAGAAATAGTTGCATTGTTTGTATTGCTTACAGAAGCATCTACATTACTATCATCATCATCAAAATCGTCAAATGCACCAAAGTCAAAGTCAAACTGAGACTCGCTATCGTCAGATTCTTCGGCATTTAAGGTGTCAATAGATGGAAAGCTAGAAGATGGCAAATTGGAGGAGGATAAGTCAACATCCATTGATAGATCTGGGAAATCTGTAGACAAATCGGCAACCTCCTGATCAGACTCCTCCATTAAACTATCTAGCAAATTATCAGCAAATCCATAGCTAGAGTCTGCGAATGGGTCAGCAGAAAGATCGGGAAAGTTATTTGTAGGTGGCGAAAATTGATCAATTGATAAATCAGCAAAAGCTCCCGTAGTCTCCTCTTCCTCAACCGTCAACTCCTCTAACCAATTCATTGACGTGTCTGAAGACTCATCAGATAACTCAGTGAATCCATCCCCTAGATTGAGCGCATCAGTTTCAGATGTTTCTGATATTGATGGATTTAGAGAATCTTCCGAAAATTCTAGAAATTCTGAATTTTCGGCATCCGTCATCGTCTCTAAAGAATTTTCTGGAAATTCTGCATCTAGAGCCTCGAAGGCATCTAGATCATCAGCTAAAGTGTCAAAAATTGCAGCATCTTCAATCTCTGAAGTTGCTGATGGATTCTGAGTCTCTTCTGATGTTTCACTCAGATATATTAAGCCAGTAGAAGTTTCCAATGATTCAGCAAAGCCATCTGCAAAGCTATCACCATAGGCATCCCCATATTCAGCATTTTCCTCTTCAGATATATCAAAAGCATCTTGCTGAGCGAATTGATCTTGAGAAATAGCGGATGAATCGTCACCACCAAACTCATCATCATTTGCACTATCAATAGATAAGTTATTAAAGAGCAAGCTAACATCTGATTCTTCATCGCTGAGTTCATCACTTAACAGATTATCCACAGAAGCAACTGCCTCGTCATCCAAGGATGGGAAAGAGTCAAAATCATCAAAGTTATTAGAACTATTAGATACCTCTACACTAAACCCTTCATTTACCTCATTTAATTGAGCATCATCAGTTGCGAGTATCTCTGAGAAGTCTGGGAATTCAAACTCTGGACTAGAGCTATCAGACAAGTCTAATTGCTCAGCAAGATCATCTTGAATATCAACTTGCCCAACGTCAGATAAATCTTCAGAGATTGCTACTTCGATTTGGGTAAACTGGGACAAGCCTATGTCTGGTTCAACCTCTTCTGCAAGCTCTGAGAAGTCAGGAAATTCAAATTCTGCATCAGGACTTTCATCCAAGCTAGATATATTGTCAACCTCAACTGAAGACAAGTCTGACTGCGCTGCTAAATCAGGGACGATCGCATCAGATGACCATAGAGATCCACTAGACTCTTCCTCTAAATCATCAAAATAGCTTTCTTCTGGAATATTCTCTTCTTGAGGAACTGAAGCAACCTCAAAATCATGCTTATCATCAACAGAATTAGTGGCATCAAGCTCATTTTGGAGCAAAGTAGAACCATCAAAGAGATTAGAAGAATCATTAAGTTCATCAAAACTAGTTACGATGGTTGGTGAATCATCTTCTAGATCGAAAGCAAATTCCGTTGATGGTGATTCTAGGGGATCTAGGTTTGACAAGTTTTGGAGATCATCATCTGAAGCGATCGCAATTTCTGCCCCAAACGCATCGTCCTCTTGTGTTACATCATCAATAGCAAAGGGATCGGCAAATTGATCTGCTTGATCGGCAAATTGATCAGTAGATTCTTCAACATTCTGGTAGGTAATAGAATTATCAAAAAACTCATGAGATGATTCTACGTTTTCAGACAAGTCAGGCAGAGACAGGTCAGACAAGCCATCTAAGCCATTTAAATCATCGTCTAATTGATCAGAAAAACTATCAGAACTAGTTGCTAAATCTTCCTCTAATTCAAAGGAAAAATCCGAAACTGGTGTTTCTAAGTCGAGATTATTTTGTAGATCCGTAGTTGGTGCGATCGCTGGTTCTGCAAATAGGTAATTTTGCTCTTGAGCCAAATAATCCTCTTCTTGATAAGCATCTTCTGAGATGTCGGCATTGTTAATAGCAAAAGGATCAACAAGCGCTTCGTTAGCATTAACGAAATCTGCATCATCTTGAGTAAAGCTAGGTTCATTAAAGAAGTTGCTTGAGCCTAAATCATCAGATTCATAATTAGATGTAGCTGACAAGCTTTCTGGAAAATCAAATTCAAACTCATCTTCATCTGACAATGCTTCATCAGATAATTCTTCAAGATAAATATCAGGAATTTGATTGGGCAAGCCAGTTAAATTATCTGGACTAATATCTGAACTATCAATATCTGTGGCATCTGGTGCTTCAGTAGCATTGGCAATATTAGCATCCATCGAATTGCTGGGAATATCGTGGAATTGCTCTAGATCGGATTGATTATTTGCATCTTCTTGAGCATACACATCAAGAGAATCATCATAACTAACATCCTCTGTAAAATTATCATAGGAATTGTCAAAGGTTGGGTCTAATTGATTATCTGCACCATTAGAACTGGTTAGCGCTTCCCCAAACTCAGGATCAAAGGGAGACTCATCAAAAGATGTATCAAATACATTGCCAAAATCTTCATTTGATGTACTTTCAAAATCAGATTCTAATGAGTCATTAAACTCTTCATGGGATACATAGTTGTTGTAGTCATCGGACTGATTAGAGTCAAATCCATCTGAATGATCTGAATGACCTGAAAGATTTACATCTTGTAAATCTTGAGCAAACACATCATCGTTAATAGCATCATCACTTGTTTCTATGGTTTGCTGCATAGCAAAGGGATCGTCAAAGTCAGTGACATTGCTCTCCGTATTCTCAACTAGCTGAATTGAATCAGCATCAAAGAATGAATTGGAATTATCTAAAGTGGATTGAATATCCATCTTAGGAATTTCAAAATCATGATCATCGAGATCAGGGATTGTAAAATCAACGGATGTTGGTAAATGGGCAAGTGCTTCTTCAGACAGGGGTAAGGGAATACCGAAAGCAGTGTCTTCTATAAATGAAGATGTAGCAGAGACGATGATTGGATCACTAGAGGCTTCCGCGATCGCAAATTCGTCTACCCCTTCCATTGGATTTTTGAGTGTTGACTCAGTCTCTGTGTCTAGATCTGTAGCGATTGGAGTGTCATCATCGACAAAGTCTTCATAAATCTCTTGTCTGAGATCGTCCAGTAGAGATTTTTCAATCACGGATATGTCTGTTAGCTCTGCATAGGTTGCGTCTGGAGATTGGATCGGGGTATCGTCATAGTCTAGTAAGGCATTAGCAGATTCATTGGTATCGACAAAGGCATGGGGATCTGCCTGTTCATTACTAAAGTTATCGGAAATAGCCGCAAAATCTTGCTCCTGTGGCGTTTCTATCTCTCCAGCATAGCTAGTTGCATCATTTTCTGAAAATTCATCATTAATACCATCGTCAAGCAGGGATTCAAGATATTGACTATCAGCGACAGTATTATCTACCTGCTCCTCAGTCGAATCATGGTATTCTGCGGGAGCATCTTGTCCTGATTGAGAAATTGCAACTGCTGTAGCTACTGTCGCTAACGCGATCACAGGGGCAACGAGATTGTTATTTGCCTCAGCGTCGTTAGCTTCTGTTGAGACATCAACCAAACTGTTGATAGAAGTATTAGGGCTATCGGTAAAGGCGTTAACTTCTGCATTCCCCGCATAGTTACCAGAAGTGGGTAAGCCAGTAGATGCGGGTAAACGGAAAAATTGAATGCCTTGTAATAACTGTTGCGCTTGGTTGCCCATAGCTTCGGCTTGCTGACGGGCTGCTCGCGTTAGTTCAGCAGTGCGATCAGCTAGCTGGGCAATTTCACTGATGTAACTAGCTGTCGATCCCGCCGCTTCCGTAATCTCAATACTAGATTCCGTAATAGTTTGTCCGATTTGCACAACTTCTTCAGTAGCAACTTGAATGCTCTGGAAAGCAGATTGGGAAGACTGTACACCCGTCGTGAAACCTGCAACTAGTCCACTTAGGTTTTGAACCTCAGCATCAATTGCCGTAACAACGGTTTGGATTTGAGAAGTCCGATTTTGGAGAACAGTTAGTCCTTGATTAGTTTGGGTTGCCAAGTCATTGACCTGAACTGCGATCGACTCAAATTGACGTGCTACTCCCGCAAACTGCTTGGGATCTTTTTGTTCAACAGCGCTTGCGGCAACGAGGGTAGCATTGAGTGCGAGGACTTGCGTTTGCTGTGCAATTTGTCCTTGATCCTGCACAAACTGCTCCGCTAAGCCCACAAATTCGCCAAGGGTTTTCATTCTCTGTACGATTTGAGCGGAACCTGTTTGCAAGACACTGATACTTTCAGTCAAGTTATCAATAGCCGTTTGACCAGAAGTAACAGTATTACGGACTTCTTGCAGTGACTGGTTAGCAACACTTACCTGTTCTGACGATCGCTGAGCGATCACGGCTACTTGGGCGGTTAAAGCCTGTCCCTGAGCAACGGACTGGGCTTGCTCAGCGGTATTTAGCACCACGGTACGGGCAAGTTCCTCAAGATCTGAGGCTCCCTGTGCGACTTGCTGGGCTGTACCTAAGACACTCGAAATAATTTCTACCAGTTTTTCGCGCAGACGGTTAAGGGTATCGGCGACTAATCCTGTGGCACGGTCATTGACTTGAGCTTCAATGGTCAGATCACCTTCCTCCATTGAGGAAACAACATCAAGCAGATCGCCAACTTCCGCTTCCATCAATTCTCTCTCAGCAACGCTCTGTTGTACCTGAGCAGAGGTGGTATCGTCTAGGCTTGATGGCGATTGAATTACTTCACTTCGCAACCTTACTTCATTAGTTTTCGCTTTTTGCAAAGTACTTTTTAGTGACAGGCTAAGGCGATCAATTTCATCCTTGCCTGCTAGATTGACATTGTTAGCACCCTGTTGGCTCAAAAAGCGATCGCATTCTTCGGTAAGTGGCTGGAGACGTTTCTTTAGGGAATTAATAAAGCCTAATATCGCGATCGCTAAAATGGCGCTAATACCGATTGCTGCACCACCGACTAATACCAATAGCTTGTTGGTGATTTCTGATTCTGGCAAATATGTTGCCACAACCCAATCCGTACCATCGATTTTACGATATGCCCAAAGATTTCCCCCTACTTGAGCAATACCTGCGGCTTGAGCGTTAGATTGCTGCACCAAATTTTTGAGAGCTTCGGCTGTTGTAGGACTTTGTGCCTGTGTTTCTTGGAACTGGTCAGAGGCAGTAATTACTTTGCCACTGGCACTAACAACGACAAAGCCAACTTTACTGTCACTGTTGGAGCTGGTGGATACGGTCAAAAGGTTGCTGGCGATCGCATCAGCATTAACCACACCCAATACCTTCTGCCCATCAGCAATTGGGGCGCTGTAGGTGATTACGGTCTTGCCTAGAGCGCTGTAAGACTCTGACCAAGACTCTTTCGCTTTGGTGATTGGTGATTTGTAAGGAGGACTATTTTGCAAGTCTGAACGATTACCCGCAAATAGTTTGTCATTGGGGGCGGCGAGTTTCTGAGCTGCTCCTGTAAGTTTAAGCCCAGATTTTTCCTTCAAAACATAGGGGACTGTCGGCTTTGGGGCAGTAAACAGGAGGTTTTCATTTTGGACAATTCCGATACCTGCAACTTGTTCCGACCTTTGTACCCCATCGATCAGCAGCCTTTGATATTGTTCTACAGTTTTAGGCTTTGGTGCTTGTTGAGATAATGCCTTTGCTGCATTGGCAACTCCATCGGTAGATTGACGCACATTGTCGAGCTTAGCCGCAATCTGTTGGGTCTGGGATTCGGCAGAGCGATCAACCTCACGCTTTGAACTACTTAGTAATTCTTGATAAAATAAGTATCCTAAACCGCCTAACCCTATGAGCGATGTGCCAATCGCAATCAGCAACAAACCTAGCCCCAGAGAGCCTTTAGGTTTGCTCTGTTTAGGGGCTGGAGACTTAGGCGATCGCTTTGAAGTTTCCTGTGCGCTCTTGCCTACAGAAGTTGCTGTTTTTGTTTTAGGTGTGCTTGCCATATGCATTCGCTATAGGGAAAGGATCAGATATTTTTGTGGGATTATCCTACACTATACTTACCCCAGCGTTGCGGTTGCCAGATATGGGTATGAATGCTCGATAGGATAATTTCAATGGGAGTATACTCGTTCTCCTTAATATTCGCTACTGTTTGATTTATTTTTTTTGTAACAATGCGATCTGATTTCCCTAGATTCAGCAGATCAGATGAATCTAGCTCCAAGTTTTGATAATCGCTGTAATCGTTACTAGGTTGATATTCATGAGCTTCAAGGCTACCGACAACTCGGTCTACAATGATTCCCACCCCTTCCAGCTTTTGATCACTCAACTCATCGGCAACTTTACTTAATCTCACTACCGTCAGCGATTCACTGATTAAAGTCCGTTGTTCTCCAATTAATAATCTTAATAATAGCAAAGGCATCACAGTAGCTTGGTGATGGATGACCCCCACGATCACATTTTCATAAAAGGGTAAAGCTAGGATGGCATTACGCTCCACGATCATAATTTCTGACACCAAAACATCAGGAAAGGTAACTGTGCGATCGCCGACTTTTGCCATGATATAGCGATTATTCGGCGGCATGAATTGGTGCGGTTTAGACATGTTGAGGCAATTTCCGTAAGACTTCCGACAATGACTCACGGCTCACAGGCTTGGGTAAATAGTCATTAGCCTTGGCTCGCTTTAAGCCATAGTCTATTTCCAACTTGGTAGTTTTAGTTGAGTACAGAATCACATACTGATCAGCAGTCTGATGGTGCGATCGCACTTCACGCAGAAATCGATAACCATCTTGATCGGGTAAGACAATATCTAGAAAAACTGCCGTGTAATGGTTGTTGATAATTTTTTCTAAAGCCCCGATGGTTGATTCGCACAAATCTACAGCATGACCTAAATCCTGCAAGAAAGAGCTTAATAAATGCCTTTGAGTTGCAGAGTCATCAATTATTAAAAAACGGTCGGTCATAATTCTTAGTGCCTTACTATCTGAATGAGAATACTTTGATAGAAATTATTAATCTGGTCTGGATAAATACTCGGTTAGGATTACATATTAGGAAATCAGTCTTTTAGCTGATTTTCAATACTATTTAAATAGTTTGCTAATTAAATAGCCCCAACCTGCAATTATATGAGATGCTTATCGACATATAAAAATATCTAAATAGATGTCAATATTTAAGATATTTAAGAAATAGTAATCTTTGGAGATAAAGGCTACATTATATATTTCTTGAATAAGCCTAAATACGATGATATCTAGGCTTTAGACCAATGTATCTGTTGATAAAGGTGCAAGTTCTCGCAATAAGTTACGCAATTCATCGCGGAATTTTGGTGTATCTGAAGACGATCTTGGCTTAGCCAAAAAACGACAGTTTGCCCATCTTGCTCTAAAGTTATTAGTCATGCTATTTTCAGCAGTAACTAACACAAGAGAAAGGGTCGATAGATCTCTTTGGCGACGGATTTGTTTAATCAAATCAAAGCCATTTAAACTTGGCATATTGATGTCAATAAAGACAATGCTTGGCTTATAGTCCAAAATTTTTTCAGTTGCAGCTTCAGCATTATCGGTAAAGTCAACTTGATATCCCCAATTTGTCAGCAAACGCTGCATTTGTTGTAGTAATACAGGCGAATCATCAACGATAAAAACCTTAGGCTCGTTTTTAGTAGCTACTGGTAGATTTACAAAATAACGAGCACCAATTTCATGCTCTGATCTGCGTTCTTGTAATGGCAAAATCGATACAATATTTTTCTGGGCTAATTTATCTAGTAGTAGAGCTGTCCGATAAGTTGGTTGCTTAAAAGTATCGGCGATCGCACTGATGCGATCTTGTCCCGTTGTGACCTTTGCAAACACGGGAAAATTGTCATTACCAACCCTAGCTAACAAATTCGCAGCATCCACAAGCTGCACGACTTGATAGGGATGCTTGACACATGCAAATTTTTGCCATTGCTTGACTTCATTAGCGATCGCATTTTCCAGCATGGATAGTTGCAAAATCGGTAGATCTGTTTTTAAATCTTGAGCAGGTTGCCATACAAAAGAAAAGTTATCTTCTAAATGTAGAGCCAGCAAATTTTCTAAAACAATCTCTTTTAAAACCTCTTTCGTAATATCAGGATATTTTTTATAAACATTGCTAACAAAAGGATAGCAATAGGGACGATTGGGCTGGCGCTGCTCCCATTCAGGAATACGCGAGAAATTAATCCCTTTATTATTATATTTACGAACTAATGTCGGGATTACTTGACCTTCTTCCTCTGCTAAGACCAAGCCTCCACCCCTAAGTAATAATTTCCATCGATGATGCTTAGTTTCTACTTGAATCACGCCAGTAGAACGACTCATAACCCGCATAGCAGCGAGTAGGATATGTAATGTGGCATTCCGCACTACCTGTCCATCTGCTAAATTGGGAGCTACATTGTTGTTTAGGGCATTGTTTGACACGAGGTCTGAGTTAGGCAAGGAACCTGTCATAGCAATCATGTTTTTTTGCTGGGTGCGCTTGGACAGAAATTGGACAGAAAAATATTCACAAAAAATATTTGCAAAAAATTTACACAATGCGGATTATTCCATCCTAGATCGTAGCAACCTGAGACAAATTCAATTGGTGATTTTAGATACATTCTTCAAATTAAGCGCCAATTGCCGTAAGTAACATCGGTTTGATTTAAGCTAAAGCCCAAAAGTAAAAGCCTTGCTAAGCAAGGCTTTTACTTTTGGGCTTTGAGAGAGGGTTTGCGTAGCAAACCCTCTCTCAAAGCCCGTTTCAAATTATCCCGAACTCGTGTTAATACCAATTCACGAAAGTGTGACAACACTTTTATGAATTAAAAAACAAACCCAGTAAGGGTTTTCAAAACTAAAAATGGCGTAGCCATTTTTAGTTTTGGTATAAGTAGCTCCCAAAAACCAGATACGCACACGTAGCCGTGCGTATCTGGTTTTTAATAACGAAAATCTAGTATTTTATTACTGCTAGTCCCTTGCGGAGTGGGGGGCTAGCGAGGTTTGCCAATGAGCAGTTAAATGAGTAGTGATCGCCAATTACGTCAATTCAAGGTTATCTGTCTGCATGGACATCCTGGCAATAGTGAAGCAATGCAGATCTTTGTTAAGCATTTTCAGGCGCGGGGGATCAAGGCGATCGCTCCAGATTTGCGTGGTTATGGCAGGGCTAAAGCTAGTTCTGCTTTTGCTATGTCTGATCACATTCAAGATCTTTGGGATTTATTGGAACGAGAGCGGGAGCATCCAAATACTGAATTTTTGATTTTGGGTTGGTCTTTAGGTGGGATTTTAGCGATCGAGTTGGCACTTCGTACCTTTGAGAGCCACAACAATCCCCAAGCGGCGACCAAGCCCCAAATTGCAGGGCTAATTCTGATTGCTACATCCGCTAAGCCCCGTAGTAGTTTGCCGAAAATTGCTTGGTGGGAATATGTAAATTTAGTGATTGCTGTAATTTCACACCTAGCTTTAGCACCGATCGCCCCCAATACTCGATGGCATATTGATTGGTTTGGCAAGCGATCGCTGATCAAATATTTAATCCAGCAGCATACAAAAACTGCCTATGACCGTATTGCCACTACAGGCGCAAAGGCTTATCTGCAAACTTCACGTTATGCTCACATAGCCTTAATGCAAGCACTGCGACAAGGCTATGATCGCACTCAAGATTTAGCTAAAATCCAAATTCCATGTTTAGCGATCGCGGCCGAGCAGGATCGGCATATTACCGCTAGTTCAACCGCCGAGACTGCCAAATTATTACCCAATTGCGAATTTATTTGTTATCCCCATACCGCGCATTTATTGCCTTGGGAAATTGGCGATCGCTTGTTAGCGGATATTGAGGCATGGTGCGATCGAAACATGCAATAAGCTCTAGAAATAAGAGGCGACGCGATATTTCTGATAAATTAAATCTACTGGCTTGCTAAAACGTCTATAGCTTATGTTTCCCCAAAAATTTCTGACGCGAATGGCACAAATCCACCAGCTTTCGGCTGATCAGGAAAGTGTATTCCTATTACGATTTGGGGAAAACCGTGAAGATCGTGAAGTTGCTAGCTTTTTAGGCATTTCTGAAGAAGCCTACCGCAAGAGGATGGGGGAGATTTATCGCAAGTTTGACATTAGCGGCAAAGGTCCTGGCAAAAATAATCGCCTCCTACATATTTTGCAGAATTATTTAGATGCGGAGACCAATTCCCAAAATGATCAAAACGCACTTATTGCTAAGTCCGCAACTCCTGCCTTAGCCACCGTGGCATTAGATATCGACATCGAAGAACTTGTCCAGCAATTACGCTATCGCAGTCGCCAAATCATCCAAGAACGCTGTGCCACAATGCGGGTTTTGGATATGTCACATCCGATTAGCTTAGAAGAAATCTATACGGGAACTGATGTCTTAGAAAAAATTACCAGTCGCCGCCGTTTAGGAATTGCCGAACTGCTTGCCACCTATCACGGACGCGATCGCCTTGGGGCTTCAGCGATCGATGAGAGCCGAGTTTCCAGCATGGATGCGTTGCAACGCTATCGCAAATTAATGCTACTGGGTAAACCGGGGGCTGGGAAAACGACGCTTTTAAAATATACTGCCCTAAAATGTTCTCAGGGAGATATTTTTAGCGATTTAGTACCAATTTTTGTGACATTACGGCAATATTCAGGTTCAGAGTCACAGGCACATATTTTAGATTATATTTCTCAAGATTTTCGTGCCTATAACATTGGTGATGAACCAACGCTCAAGCACTTGTTGCAGCATGGTCGGGCAATTTTATTTTTAGATGGACTCGACGAAGTTCGTGAAGATGATTTGCATCGAGTTCTCGAAGATTTACGGAGTTTCTCAGAACATTACTATACCAATCGTTTTGTCATTACCAGCCGATTGGGAGCGCAGGAATATGTTTTTGAGAAGTTTACAGAGGTTGAGGTGGCTAACTTTCAGCCATTACAGATTTCTCAGTTTGCCCAGCGCTGGTTTAGCGGCAATTCTCGACATATTGAACTATTTTTACGCAAGGTAGAAGAAAATCGTCCCATTCAAGAGCTAGCGACGAATCCCTTATTGCTGACCTTACTCTGTCTCGTGTTTGATGAATATGGCGATTTCCCCACCAACCGTTCCGAACTCTATCGCGAAGGATTAGACGTTCTACTTAAGAAATGGGATGCTAAGCGTAATATTGAGCGCCATCAGATCTATAAAAATCTCTCAATGCAGCGTAAAGAGGACTTATTAGCGCAAGTTGCCTGTACGACTTTCTATCAAGGGGATTATTTCTTTCGGCAAGTCGATTTGGAAAGTTACATCACCGATTACATTCGCAATTTGCCTAAAGCCCATACCGATGAAGAGGCTTTACAGCTTGATAGTGAGGCGATTATTAAGGCAATCGAGTCTCAGCATGGTTTATTTGTCGAACGTGCTAAGGGGATTTATTCCTTTTCCCATTTAACTTTTCAGGAATATTTGGCGGCGAGGGAGCTAGTTTACAATGGCAATCCTGAAACCCTGACCTTGCTAGCCAGTAAGATCAGAGACCGTCGTTGGCATGATGTCTTGCGTCTTGCAGTAGGTATGATGCGATCGGCAGATGATTTATTACAGTCGATGAAGGATCAATGCGATCGCCTAATTGCCAATGATCGTCAACTCCAAAATCTGTTGCAATGGGTGAAACAAAAAGCTGAGACTGCTCAGGTCAGCGATCGCATTCAGTCAGTACGGGCGTTTTATCTCACCCTCGGTCGGGCGATCGCCCAAAGTGATGCCTTGAACCTAGCCAATGTCCTAGCACGTATCCTTGTCCTTGATCTCGATCTTTGTCAAAACCGCAACCTCAATCTTGATCTTGCCTTTGACCTAGCCCGTGCGCTAGAAACTAAAGATGGTGAAGATTTAGGACTTGATCTGGAATTGGATTTGAGCCTTGCCTTGGAATATGCGCAAGAAATGTCCGATTCTCGACTAGCCAAAGCTATTGCAGAATTAATTAATACCTGTCCTGAAGATGCTGATAGCGATCACAAATGGCAAGATTGGGCAAGTAACCTGCGCCAACAGGCAATCAGTTATCGGAATATCGGTCAAATCTGGAATCTTAATCCCAATCAACTGGAGCAATTACGTCAATATTGTGAGGCAAATCGCCTCCTCGTGGAATGTCTAGAAAGTGATTGCTATGTGCGTCAACCCGTCAGACAAGCGATCGAGCAAAGTTTGCTACTACCGATCTAAAAAAGGCGGCGCTTCGCGCCGCCTTTTTTTAATTAACGCGAGTTCGGAATAATTTGAAATGGGCATTGAGAGAGGGTTTGCTACGCAAACCCTCTCTCAATGCCCAAAAGTAAAAGCCTTGCGTAGCAAGGCTTTTACTTTTGGGCTTTTAAAATTTGCCAGCTTAACCCGAACTGACGTTAATTATTATTCAACTACTTTTTCTTTAAATTGCTTACCAGCGGAAAAAGCAGGCACACGGGTAGCAGCAATGACCATCTTTTCGCCAGTGCGGGGGTTACGACCTTCACGTTCTTGGCGTTCGCGTGGCTCGAAGGAACCGAAGCCAACTAAAGTAACGCGATCACCATCAGCAACAGCATCAACAATTGACTCGAGTGCAGCAGTAACGATCACTTCAATATTCTTTTTAGATACATTTACCTTTTCGGCGATCGCATCTACTAGTTCACCTTTATTCATCGCAATAGCTCCTAAGTAGCTTTAATTAATAAGTATTACCGCGATTTTTACTTTGTCTATGCCAAAGCAAAAATCAAAAACTAAGAAAAATATAGATTCTGGAGTTTTCAAGTTGTCTATAACAATTTGAAAACCGTGACATTAGGAATTTGTGCTTAGTGTTTTCTACTAATTTAATTCCAATTTCATTGATGAGACGGAATCAATACTACAGCACCTATGGCAGTCGTCAAGCGCTTTTGACAAAAGTTTCGCAAAAGTTTTTATATCAATAGAAAGAATGCATCAAATTCTTTCTGTTGAGTTAGCGAGCCGCCTGACGCATATAATCACCCCAAACCCCTGCGGCAACTGTACTTGAGCCTTTCGTTACACCTTCATCATTGCCTAACCAGACCGCAGTCACTAAATTAAGCCGAGGTACTGCACCAATAAACCAAAGATCGCGACCTTCGTCAGTGGTTCCTGTCTTACCCACGACTGTACCTTGAGGAATGGCGGCCGATCGCCCCGTACCATACTGCACAACACCACGCATCATATCCACCATCGTACTAGCCACACCCGCATCAATTACCTGACGGGGCTTAATGAATGTACTAGCATCAAAAATGACGCGACAGGTTTGGCGATCCTTAGGATTTTTACAGTCAGCACTATCGAGAATTCGTTTGATCGCATGGGGCTTGATATATTTACCCTCATTGACCACCGTGGCATAGGCTCCAGCCATTTCAAGAATCTTGACTTCATTACCGCCTAAAACCATGTTGCTAGAGGCATCCAACTTAGCGGTGATCCCCAAAGTTCTTGCCATTTTAATGACATTCTCTAGCCCTGCTCTTTCAGCTACACGCACTGCCACTACATTCTCAGACAGAGCAAAGCCCCGATACATATCGATCGCCCCACTACCACCATTGTGACAACCAACAATCCCCGACAATGCATTACATGAGAAAGTCGTACTAGGGGAAATCCCTTGATCGACGGCAGCAGCGTAGCTAAATAATTTAAAAGTAGAACCTGGTTGGCGCAGAGATTGGGCAGCACGGTTAAACTGACTAGTTTTGTAATCGACACCACCTGTCATCGATAGCAATGAACCATCACTTGTATTGACCGTAACGATCGCCCCTTGGCTAAATCCATAATTTGCGCCGTCGCGATCTACCGCATCGCGCAAAGCGGTATCAGAAGCTTTCTGCATAGCGATATCGAGATTAGTCTCGACGATGAGATTGCCCTCCCTTGCAAAGTTTTTGCCGAGAATTTCCTCCAATTCATCAAAAACATAACTGTAGTAATAGGGCGCAACGGAGCCTTGAAGTTTTGTTTTAGCCGCTTCGTTGAGGATTAATACCGTGCGCCTTGCCCGATCCGCATCCTTATCGGTAATCATGCCTAGCTCTGCCATGCGATTGAGAATGCGATCGCGATATTCGATGGCAAGATCTTTATTCTTAAATGGATTGATAGTTTCAGGAGAAGGTAGCAAACCAACTAGCGTAGCTGCCTCTGAGAGATTTAGTTCTGAGGCTTCTTTCCCGAAATAGAGCTTAGCAGCATCCTTAAATCCATAGACTCCATTACCTGTATAGGCGCGATTCAGATAAAGACGGAGGATTTCCTCTTTGTTATAGGTAAAGGTGAGCTTGATTGCCGCCGCCGCCTCCCGCCATTTTCGTCCCGCGGAGTCATCAGTTCCGACATAGGTTTTACCGAGCAGATTGCGGGCTAACTGCTGCGTAACCGTACTTGCACCCTCTAAGCGTTCACCTCGACTACGGACATTAGTTACTAATGCCCTTGCCACACCTACGGGATCAACGCCAATATTCCAATAAAAAGAAGTATCTTCAGAAGCGATTACGGCATTGGGAATAAACTTCCCAAACTCTGCAAAAGTATTATATTCCGTATGGTTGGCAATCTCCGTAGGATCAAGACGTTTCACGCCATCGCCTGCCAAGACTTCTACAGGTCCCTGTTGGGTAACGGGCAAGGGCTTCAGATCGGGAACGCGCCCCACTTCATAACTGATCGCTAATACGATTATTCCTGTGATCGCGCCTAGACCAATGCCCGTATATTGCACCGTGCGGATATACCAAGGTGGCGGATCAATATAGCGAATTGTGGCAGCTTCGGCTAGTTCTGGGGGACCCAGCGTAATTTTCATTTTGTGACGTAATGGCACAGACTTAAGTCGCTGCTTATCGCGATAAATGCCATTCGTCGAGTCTTGATCTTGGAGAATAAATTGCGCTTTCTTTTGGGTGCGATCGCGAACTAACTGGGCATGAACTTGGCTCACCAGTGGCGTTTGCACGACAATATCGCATTTACTAGTGCTACGTCCTAATATGTAGCGATCGCCTACTAAGTCATAAATTTCGGGCTTATCCTTTTGCGATCGGCGCACTTCTAGCTTGGGGACACGCTCTTTCGGATTAATTTTTAATACCCCATTAACTACCTGCGTCAGTTGATTGATCTGAGTCATCAACTTTGACTTAGGTGGTTTCGGTGACTTAGGCTGGGCTGGCGGTTGTGGCGATTTCATAAATTGCTAGGACGTAAAATTTGAGAGCATGGTTTCCAGTCATGACCTCAAATTTAATTATGCACTGACAACGCTATGACTATGCTTGGTATCAAAAGAAAAAACTTAATTTAACCCAAGTTGCGACCTAATAGCTATAACAAAAAAATGCTGCTACAAAGGACAAAAGCCAAGTAGCAGCAAGAAAAATGAATGATGAAATTGTAGCGATTTATTGCCTGTGTGATGACATTCTTCGAGCGATGAATCATCGGGACGATAGCCAGCAACAGATGAGTGATGCTGAAGTAATGACTACAGCTATAGTTGCAGTTGTGTATTTTTGTGGAAATTTCGAGAAGGCAAGAAAACATTTGTCAGAGCCACAATACATTCCCAAAATGCTTAGTCGGAGTCGGTTCAACCGCAGATTGTATAGGGTGGAACCGATGCTATTGATGTTGTTTGAAGCTTTGGGACAAGCATGGAAACAACTGAACACCAAATCGATTTACAGCATTGATAGTTTTCCGATACCCGTTTGTGACAATATCCGCATACCAAGGTCAAAAATCTATGATGGAAATGAAGAGTATCGAGGCTATCAGGCCAGCAAGAAACGGTACTTTTACGGTATTAAAATTCATTTGATGGCGACAGAGTCGGGAGAACCGAGACTGTCAAGTAAATTGTGTAAAGTCTAGAAGCTAGATATGGAGACGATCCTCAAAGAGGATGGCAAAGCGATTAAGTGGAGGCTTCCAATCGCGAATCGGCATCGTCCACTTCTTCGAGATATTCCGCATGGCAAGATAAACCAGCTTGAAAGTCGCTTCATCGGTCGGAAAAATCTGTTGAGATTTAATCACCTTCCGCAAGCTACTATTCATCGATTCAAGTGCCTTGGTGGTATAAATCGTCCTACGAATCTCAGGGGGGAAAGTAAAGAAGGGGATAATGTTCGCGCCCAATGACTACGCCAAGACTTGGAGATTGATGGATATTGCTTGTCCCACTTTTCAGCAAACAACTCAAGGTTAAACTCCGTTTCCGACTCCGTTGCAGAGTTATAAATAGCCTTGAGGTCAGCACAAACTTGCTTACGCTGTTGCCAAGGTACAAAAGCGACCGAGTTTCTGACCATGTGGACAATGAATAACTGCACCTGAGTTTTAGGAAACACAGTCTCAATGGCATTAGGGAAACCAGTCAAGCCATCGACACAGGCAATCAAAATATCTTTGACCCCACGGTTATGAATTTCGGTCAGTACTGACAGTCAGAATTTCGCACCTTCATTGGGGGAAATCCACATACCCAGTAATGAGCATTGATGTAAGAATCATTAGTCACAGTAATCAACTCATGAGTAACAGCATTAAGTGCACCGAGGACATTAAAACGCTGCCTTCCAGCCCCAGATTTGACAAACAAGCGTTCAAAACACCACAAAAAGCCTAAATAAGCACCGAGGACAAAATGTGCCGCATCGACAAAGAAAACGGCTCTTTGTCCAGATTTAGCTTCCTCTAAGCGTGGTTCTAGTTTTTTTTGAGAAATTCCTCTTGTGCTGCTGGGTCAGCCTTAGCAGGTATTAGACCCACTCGGTGACAACTCATTCCCATCGATTTCAGGAAATGACGCACCTGTTCTCGACTTCGGACAATCCCTGTCAACTCGCTAATTTTTGCTGCTGCATGAGCTAGTGTTTTGGGTGGATGTTCTCGAAAATATATCTCTATACTTTCTTGATGCTTTTTTAGTTCACTCTGGGGGGGATTAAAGGTTAGTTCTTTGAGTTTGCTTATCCCTCCCTCTTTATAATCTCGTAAATAGCTCAACAGTGTCGGTTCACTGATTCTTAGCAGTTTTGTGATTTCTTTGTGTGGGTAGTTCTGACTTTTTAGGTATAGTGCTTCCATTTTTCTCTGTACTCGTGGATGCGGATGATGGAATCTTTCGTAATGTAGCGCATCTATTTCTTCTTTGGTAAATGTTAGTCGGATCATCTTGGAACAAAGTTAACGTTTCTTCCATTCTTCCCCTTTTGAAAAATAAAGTCTACTCCCAGTCAAAGTATAGTTATGGCTGAGTTTGTCTATATCCTTGTATAAACTGAATTTAGGTTAACACCTTGATCAATAGTCTGAAATTTAAAAGTTTTGATTGATGATTGCCCCAAAGCCAAACACTTAGTAAACCTGACAATCAATGCTGAAAGATATTAGAATAGGACAGCAATCTTTTCGGCTTGGTTAAACACTTTCATGACTGCTCAGAAATATCACATCGTCACCTTCGGCTGCCAAATGAACAAAGCTGACTCCGAACGCATGGCAGGCGTTTTGGAAGATATGGGCTATCAGTCAACCGAGGAAAGCGAAGAAGCCGACCTGATTTTGTATAACACTTGCAGCATTCGCGACAATGCCGAGCAAAAAGTTTATTCTTACCTCGGCAGACAAGCAAAGCGCAAACGCGAAAATCCTAACTTAACTCTAGTTGTCGCTGGCTGTGTCGCCCAGCAAGAAGGTGAGGCATTACTGAGACGAGTACCTGAGCTTGATCTTGTGATGGGTCCTCAGCATGTCAACCGTCTTGGCGACCTTTTGGGACAGGTTTTTAATGGCAATCAAGTTGCCGCCACCGAAGAAGCCTATATCGAAGAAGACATTACTACACCTCGACGCAATAGCTCCGTATCGGCTTGGGTCAATGTCATTTATGGCTGTAACGAAAACTGTACCTATTGCATCGTCCCCTCGGTACGTGGGCGCGAACAATCCCGCACGCCTGAAGTGATCCGCAAGGAAATTGAGGGACTAGCGGCTCAGGGTTACAAAGAAATTACCTTGCTTGGTCAAAATATTGATGCCTATGGTCGCGATCTCCCCGCAGGTGGTATTGGCGCTGGCGTTGGTGGCAAAATCACCTTTACGGACTTACTCTATTACGTCCATGATGTGGAGGGGATCGATCGCATTCGATATGCTACCAGTCACCCTCGTTACTTTAGCTCTCGCCTAATCAAAGCTTGCGCCGAACTACCAAAGGTTTGCGAACATTTCCATATACCCTTTCAGTCAGGGGATAACGATATCCTCAAGGCGATGGCTAGGGGCTATACCCATGAGCGTTACCGTCGCATTATCGATGATATCCGTGCGGTAATGCCTGATGCGGCAATTACTGCCGATGCGATCGTTGCTTTCCCAGGGGAAACTGAGGAGCAGTTTGAGCGCACTGTACAACTGGTCAATGACATCGGCTTTGATCTCGTCAATACAGCCGCCTATTCACCTCGTCCGGGGACACCTGCGGCAGTTTGGGAAAATCAGTTGAGTGAGGAGATTAAAAGCGATCGCCTTCAACGCCTCAACCATGCCGTTAACCAAAATGCAGCTTTGCGATCGCAGCGTTATGCAGGACGGATCGAAGAAATCATGATCGAAGGCACAAATCATAAAGATCCTCATCAAGTAATGGGGCGTACCCGCACCAATCGCATTGCCTTTACAGAAAACACTACAGGCAAATCATTAGCTGAACTAATAGGTCAAACAGTTCCCATAAAGATTACTGAGGTTAGACCTTTCAGTTTAACTGGTGTTATTTGCTAAAGTCGTGTTAGACTAGCTAAGCGCGATAAAAACGGAAGTTCAAACACAGCCGCAAGCGCTTAGTGAAACCAAACACAACAACTAAATCAGGGTCGCTAACTCAACGGTAGAGTACTCGGCTTTTAACCGATTAGTTCCGGGTTCGAATCCCGGGCGACCCATAAAATCCTAAGACTTAGCCAGTGCGTTGCACTGGCTAAGTCTTTATTATAAAAAATATTTTTTGCTAATGTGCAAAGTGTTGTCGTCTGAGCATTTGGTATTATACCTTTGATAATAATGTGGTGTAGTTCATGCATATTGCATGGTTAGGGAAAAAATCGCCTGCTTGTGGCAACGTGACCTATAGTCGCGAAATTACAAATGCATTACTCGATCGCGGACATCGTGTCAGCTTTATGCATTTTGCTCCTGAGTCGGATCACGATAATCCAGATCATGAGGAATTGGACGAAAACTCTCAAGAAGCACAGGATGTCGCTTTACCTTTTCTCTACAAATCCACGATTTATACTGTTCCATCATTGCGGGCTAATAAAATTCTGGTGGATTCCCTGCGATCGCTAAAGCCCGATCTTATTCATGCTTCCCTTGCGATATCCCCCCTTGATTTCCGCTTGCCAGAAATATGTGCAGAGCTAGATTTACCACTTGTGGCAACCTTTCACCAGCCCTTTGACATCAAACGTCGTAATCTTGCATCTAGCACCCAGCAACTTACTTATCAGATTTATGCGCCATCCTTGGCAGATTACAACCAAGTTATTATCTTTTCTAATATTCAAAAGGAACTCCTGAATAAATTAGGTGTTCCCAATACCAGAATTGCGATTATTCCTAATGGTGTCGATAGCGATCGCTATTCTCCCGGACCTTCAAATATCAAGGAAGAACTCAAGGCTGATGTGCTATTTCTCTATCAAGGACGACTAGCTGCTGAGAAAAATGTAGAGGCTCTGCTTAAGGCATGGCGAAAATGTCGAATGCCTGAAGGCTGCAAATTAGCGATCGTTGGTACGGGTCCCCTCTTAGCAGGATTAAAAGCCTTTTATGGTAATGACCCCAGCATTGTCTGGATGGGTTATATCGCCGATGAACAAAGACGAATCGAAATTTTACGTGGTACGGATGTATTTATTTTGCCTTCACTAGTAGAAGGATTATCCCTATCTTTGTTGGAAGCAATGTCCTGCGGTGTTGCTTGTATTGCCACCGATGTGGGTGCAGATGGTGAGGTGATTGAGCATGGTGCAGGGATTATCCTTGATTCCCATAAGGTGACTTCGCAACTCTGTACACTTTTGCCGCTATTTGTCGATCATCCTGAGATGGCAAAAATTATCGGTATCAAGGCAAGACAAAGGGTTTTAGATCGCTATACGTTAGTTAAAAATATTGATCGCTTAGAAGTTTTGTATGAGCAAACGATGAGTCAACAGTGGGTAAGAGTTAGCGCTTTCTAATTTCTTTTTAGAAGAGTGACCCTTCGGGTCGCTCTTCTAAAAAGAGTTATATCAATTAAACCAAACTACAAAGTTAAATAGATTGGCTCCAAACGCATCGAGCATTTCATTCCACACACGAATGTCAGTTACTTTACCTTTTTCAAGATAGGGTGTTGCCGCAGTACCTTGAACCCATGACACCAGATCAAAAGCGCGAGGTTCAGTAAAAACTTTGGCAAAATTAATAGTTAATTTGGAATCACGCCAGAATGGAAGATTCTTCTTGCCTTCTAAAATCAAGCCAGTTTCATCGAGAGATTTGAACCAAGATTTGAGCATTTCATTGGTAACACGGACATTGGGAATGACTGAAGTTTGTTTAGGATTAGGAAGCCATTCGCGATCGCGATCAGTTTCGGCAAGAATTGATTTCCATGATTCTCGACTGAGGCGAATTACAGATTTCATGTGATTGAGAACGGTCGTCATTCGTTGCGGTTCTATCAGTGGAAACTTAGAAAGGTGAATTGCGGCAATTAAGTCAAAAAATTCAAAATTATTACTATAGTCTTCGGGAGATTTGCGGCGGCTAGTGAGTAAAAACTTATGGGGAGTATCGACATTTTGAAAGAATAGATGTGCACAAGCAGCAAATAGCTCATGGCTATCGTAGGCACGTAAAAACTCAGCGATCGCACCCAAAACATGGGTATAGCCTTGTAGCCATAGGGCATCGCCATGATCAAAGGCAATTAAAAATTGCTGCGCGTCTTTTTCGGTAACTTCCATGCCTGTGACGGCATTAAAAACTTGCCACAGCATTTCTGTATCATCAGATTTGCCATCACCATTAAAATCTAGACGAATTAAACCTAGTCTTAGAGCAAGTTTTAGATTCTGATCCTGAATTGGCTCAAGGGTACTGCGAACTGTAGACAAGTCATCAATCCATCCTTGAAACACCTGTTGTAGAGCATCATAGGTGATGGTGTCTGGTTTAGGGTTTTGAGGAATTGGCAAACGCACAAAAGGGATTGAATTAGACAAGGGACTTTGGCTCATGCCATAGCGATAGAGCGATTGCATCAATCGCTCAGTTCCACGCATTAATTGGATTACACCTAGTCCAAAACGAGTTTTGTCGTCCTTGGGATTAGCTTGTAAGTATTCACTGAGAGCTTTTTCACCTTCTGCAAGTTTTCCAGAGGTAAGGTAAGGATCGGGCAATGGGGCGATCGCTGCGTTACTAGGTTGCAATGCGATCGTGGAGAAAATAACTAAACCCGCAATAAAAAAAGCGATCAGCGATCGCCATAGCCATTGCACTTTTTTCTGCATAATTCACACTCTTAACTACAAAAAATAAATGACATAAGCTAAGCTTACATCATTTATTTTTTAGGTGTTGTAACCAAAAGATTTGTTTTAACGTCAGTTCGGTTTAAGCTGGCAAATTTTAAAGCCCAAAAGTAAAAGCCTTGCTACGCAAGGCTTTTACTTTTGGGCTTTGAGAGATGCTTTGTTACGCAAACCCTCTGCCAAAACCATTGCTAGATAAGGGTTTGTCTTTTAATGGTAGCGCTCAGAATTCACTAAACAAGGGTTGCTTGCCAACCCTCTTTTTGCTAACAGTAAGCACTTATATCTTCACCACAGCGATCGGCTAAAAAGCAGAGGGCACGAAATCTGAGATAGACAAATTCGTCATATAGGGGATTAAGCTTACAAAGGGGTGGAATATGGATCAAGGTATGACCAAAGATTTTAACCGTACGCTCAAAGGGACATTGAGCAGGAATTAGCTTGGCAATGAAATGGGCAGTCTGTGATTTCTGAATTTCAAAGCTATCGAGTTTCTTGCGTAAAGGTTTGAGGATATCGAAGGATACTTGAGATTGAGAACTTCCGAGATATGGGTTTTCCCCGCCAAATCCAGTGCTATTAATACTTGACATGTTCACCAAACGCTCTCTTTAATCAGAGTTATGTACGTTTAAAGCATTTACGTTACTAATCTTAACATAATTACTTTAAATAGAGTGTCAAAAAGTACATTATTCATCCTTATGTATGAGATTACGGATACAGCCAGAAGATAGTGCTTTTTCTATACTCTTCATAGATCAAAGGATACCCACTTGTATGTATTGGCGATCGCAAAACTCCCAAAAAAAGGGCGTGCTTTGCACGCCCTTTTTTTAGCTTAAACTCGGCTAGGAATAGGCCCTCGTCGATGAGACAAAGTGATCGAATCCTGTAGAAATTGGCGCAAATGCTGCACATGGGGATTATCAGCAAAGGTAACTAATTTTTCGAGAGCTTCCACTAATGTCAAATCTTGACGATAGAGCAATCGAAATGCCCCCTTCAGCAATTGCTGAGTTTCCGTATCTAGCCCAGCGCGATCAATACCCACGCGATTGAGGGTACGCACACGGGATGGATTGCCTTCAACCAATATATAGGGAGGCACATCACGCTCAATTCGGCTCATACCGCCCACCATTGACAGACGACCAATGCGGACAAACTGATGTACACCTAGCACACCACTAAGTCTGGCATAGGACTCTATATGAACATGCCCCGCTAAAGCTACACCATTAGCAATAATCACGCGGTCTTCGATTTCGCAGTTATGTCCGACATGGACATAGGCCATCAACAAATTACCACTACCAATACGGGTAATCTCATCGGCTTCATTGGCGCGATTAATGGTTACATATTCACGGATCCGATTGTCATTACCGATCTGGACAAGACTATCGGCTCCTGAGTATTTCAAATCTTGAGAATCGAGACCGATCGCTGCTCCTGGGTAAATTTGGTTGCGATCGCCGATTTCGGTACGCCCCTCGACAATGGCATGATGTCCAATGACAGTATGAGCGCCAATTTTCACCTGCTCACCGATGACGGCATAAGCTCCAACTTTGACGGTCGGATGGAGTTGGGCATCAGGATGCACTATGGCTGTCGGGTGAATAAATTCAGACACAGGCGCATGAGACACAGGCATAAAAAGTTTGGCTCGCTTGATACTAAGATAGATCGCTTGGTTTGCGATCGCTTGGATCGCCAGATAACAAATGATAATTTTGGAGGGCGCTTGGCACACCCTATAAAATTTAGAGATTAACTAATGAAAACATCAATTCACCCTCACAGGCGAGTTGACCATCGACTTCTGCTCGTCCCTGCATCTTACCAAAGCGCTTACGCGCCACTAGTAATTCGGTGGTGATAGTCAAGCGATCACCAGGTACAACGGGGCGACGAAAGCGCACTTTATCAATACCCGCAAAGAGTGACAGTTGATCTTCCATCCCAGGTAAATGTCTCAGCACTATACCGCCTACCTGTGCCATTGCTTCCACAATCAATACCCCCGGCATAATCGGATGATTGGGGAAATGCCCTTGAAAGAAAGGTTCATTAAAGGTGACATTTTTAATGCCTGTTGCAGATTTGTTGGGAACAAACTCAATAATGCGATCGACTAGCAGAAATGGATAACGGTGGGGTAATAATTTCTGAATATCTTCGATCATCAAAATTTGACTAGGAGCGCTATTGGCAGGATCGGCACTAGGCTCAGGGCTTTGATCGGTACTATTTGTCTTTGTGTCTTCGGTCAAGGTGGACATATTTAGGTATTAATTTGGCGGTATTTGAGGGCTAGGTGGGCAGCAGCTCTATCTCTAAATTTCAGAGATTTGCTTTTGGGCGATCGCTAGCGCAAATTCAGCATGAAGGTTATGACTTGCTTTGTAGGCAAGAATATGCGCCCTAGGTAAAAATCCTAGCAAGCTTATGTCACCAATGAGATCTAAAAGTTTATGACGACAGGGTTCATTGTCAAAACGTAGGGGTGGATTAATCCAGCGCTCCTCATCACAAACGATCGCATTGTCTAGACTACCACCCTTGATTAGCCCTGCGGCACGAGCTTGATCGATATAGGCAGCGAGGGTAAAAGTTCGGGCGGGGGCAATTTCTGTCGCAAATTTTTCGCTAAAGTCTGTGATCGCAGGCGACCAGCTAAACCATTGCTCCCCAATTGCCTTACTTGGATAATCGACCCCATAGGTAAAACGCAAGGTATCCGCAGGAATTGCGGTCACAAAGCTATCACCTCTAGCAACTGTGACTGCTTCTTTTAACGGAATCCAGCGATCACCCTCTATCTGTGTTTTAATCCCAACTTTGGCGATCGCTTCCACCCAAGGCAAAGCCGAACCGTCAAGAATTGGTAACTCTGCGCTCGACATTTCAATACAGGCATTATGCACACCCATACCAAATAAGGCGGAGAGCAAATGCTCAACGGTACGAACCCCTGTGCCATTGTGACGTAACTCAGTGGAGAGCTGCGATGCCTTAACTACTGTCGTATCCGCAGGAATTTTGGTATCGCCGTAGATAAAATAGCGTCCTGAATCTATGGGAGCAGGCTTTACAGTCACAGAAACCTGCTCACCGCTATGCAGCCCAATCCCCGACAATGAAAATGGGGTCGCGATCGTCTGTTGGTAAAGCATGGCTAGAATTTTTCTCCTAGACCAAAGCTAAACTGAGTGCCACCGTTAGACGATAAGCCGTAGTCCACCCGAATTGCGCCAAGGGGTGACTGTACCCGCACGCCAATGCCATAACCCGCACCACTACCTGGTTTATTTCTCGCTCCTGCGGGATTTCCGGGAACCGATGATGCCGAGCCTAAATCAGTGCCGTAGTCAAAAAATAGTACGCCACCTACGATATTGAACACAGGGAAGCGATATTCTGCTGAGAAGATACCAAAGCTGCGACCACTACCGATTTTGCCTTCATCCCAGCCACGTACTGAGTTGCTACCACCGAGTTGAAATGCCTCATAGGGTGGCAAAGTACCAATGACGGTTCCTGCTTGCAGGTTAAAAGCAAGAGCCTGTGTACCTTCGGAGAAGTTCAAAAAGTTGACGGGGATAAAGTAGCTATAGCTAGCCCTGACACGATTTAAGAAAATTGAGCCTAAACCGATAGGAATTGATTGTTCGGTTGCAATCCGAAATACGGAACCAGAGGAGGGCTTAATGGGGTTATCGCGTTGATCGCTAGCATAGGCAAATTGCAGCAATAGTAAGTCATCCTGACCAGTACCACTAGAAGTCAGCGGATTGCCTAAGGAGTCAACCGTGGCGATCGCATTGTTACTATCGGTGATGCTGACTCGCTCGTAGCGTAAACCGAGGGAAGCTGTCGTGTTACTGCTTAAGGGGCGCGAAAAGCTAAAACCTGTACCAAGGCGGTTAATCCGAGGAGTATCATTATTTGCGCCAATGCCCACAGGACTGTCGAAAACATAGCTAAATAGACGGCGGTTAAAAAGGTTAGCTGTAAATGAGGTGCGATAGGGGTCACCCGCTAGCCAAGGATCTGTAAAGTTGAGGTCAAATAATAATTCCCGTTCGCCCACTTGAATATCCAAGCCAAGCTTTTGGTTATTACCACCAAGGTTTTGTTGCTGGAAGCTGACCGTACCAAATAGTCCTGTTGATGAACTTAAGCCTGCACCCGCAGCGATCGAACCTGTATTCCGTTCCTTGACGTTTACGGTCACGATAACCTTACGTGGATCAGTACCAGGGGCAAGTCCAATATTGAGATCTTCAAATAGTCCTAACGCAAAGACCTTTTGTAAATCCCCTTGCACTGTATTTTTATTAAAGATTTCACCTTCTTTAATTGTCAATTCACGGGTAATGATGAAATCACGGGTATTACCTGTAACTGGCTTACCATCTTTATCTACGGTTTTGCCATCTTCGTTGATGAAGGCAACCTTAATACCTTCGATTACACCCTCTGATACGACGAGATTAATATTGCCTTCAGGGGTGGCTTTGATATCAACGATTTGCGCTAGTACATAGCCTTTATCTTGATAATACTTTTCGAGTTCTTTGACCCCTGTTTGAATATCTTTGAGGTTAGTAACCTTGCCAATTTGTGAACCGAAAATTCGATCAATTACGCCTGCTTCTAATACTTTTGTGCCTTCAGTATTGACGGATTTGAGGACAGGATTGGGTAAGACAAAGAAGGTGACACGCACACCGATATCTGTGTCTTCTGGCTCAGCTTGGACATTTGAGAAGAAACCTGTAGCAAATATAGCGTTGATATCGGATTGCAGTTGTGTCTTGGTAACGGTGCGACCGGGTTTTGTGGCGATCGCATCATAAACCCTTTGCTGAAGCTCAGGAGGTAATGGCGGCTGTCCTTCTGGTGTTTTGATTGCTACTTCACCAACTAGGACTTGGACTTCCGCCGCAGGTGCTGGGGCAGGAGTATTGGATGGGAGAGTAAAGGTGGGTGTAGTTGGCTGAGGTGGTTGAGGTGGTGTAGCTGGCTGAGCTGGCTGAGGCGGTGTATTAGTTGGTGGTGTAGATGGGGTGGATGTAGTGGGAGGAGTAGTGGGCTGCGGAGTCGGCGCTTGAGCAATCTCTTGCCGTGCAGGGGCAGCCTTTGCCAGCAGGGGATTGGACAGTAATGTGCTGGATGCGGCAATGGCTGTGAATACGAGCAAGTTTATACGCATAGAGTCTTCCAAACACCTACAGAATTTTTTTAACAGGAAACTATTGACGAGCAAATGTAAACAGAAAGTTTCTGGAGTTAGTAATAAATTACTATAACTTCCAACATCCCTATATTGCTAGAGCTAGCAATAATTGCTGATCTAGCTTTTTTATAAATACCTTTAAATGAGAGCAGCCTGAGCTTCTAATACGCGCTTGAGGACTTCTTGATAGGCTTCAGCAACATTGCCCAGATCTTGACGGAACCGATCTTTGTCTAAAATACGGGCGGTGGGATCGGCGATCGCTTTGTCCCAGAGGCGACAGGTATCGGGGCTAATTTCGTCAGCTAGTAGCAACTTACCACTGGAATTTACTCCTATTTCCACTTTAAAATCAACGAGGATTAGGTTGCATTGATCAAAAAATGTTTGTAGGTGCTGATTGATACTAAGAGCAAGTTGCTTGAGTTGATCAACCTGTTCAGGGGTGGCTAGATCAAGCATGGCAACATGGGCATCGGTAATTAGCGGATCGCCAAGTTCATCATTTTTATAAAAAAATTCGACAAGGGGTTGTTTCAGGGGTTGCCCTTGCTCTATACCGAGGCGTTTGCAAATGCTACCTGCGGCAATATTCCTTACCACCACTTCGATCGGCAAAATCTTAACAGCAGCAACCTGCATTTCGTTAGGTGAGATTTGCTTGATGAAATGAGTGGCGATACCTTTAGTTTCCAAATACTGAAAAATATGGGATGCGATCGCGCAGTTTACTTCCCCTTTGTTGGCGATCGTCCCTTTTTTAAGAGCATTGAAGGCAGTTGCATCATCTTTATAGCGTGACAGCAAAATATCAGGATCATCTGTCGTAAATAGAATTTTGGCTTTGCCTTCGTAGAGCTTGGTTCCACTCATGGATATATTGCGATAAGTAATTGCTTAAGTATTCTATAGCAATGTGAACTACCCAGAAAGTAGCCTGATTCCGACTCCGTAATCGAGAAAAGTTTTTGCCTGCTCAGCTTGCTCAGCGAACTAAACGCGATCGCCGTAGATTATTGCTTGCTTTTGCGATCACAATTGGTCTAACTACGATTTTATTAAAAACAAATCTGCCTCAAACAGTTACTTTTGCCCTATCACGTCCTGCTTTTGAAGCGGTAATTGCCGATGCCGACAAGCTCAAATCCATCTGTAATAGCAAACCCACTGAGCAACAATTAGGTTTCTATAAGGTCATAGAATGCGATCGCGATAATCGTGGTGGTATTTACTTTAGTACTGGTCAATATGGCTTTCTGTTTGACTCTTTCTACTTTGGATTTGTTTATCAACCTAATCCCTATGGAAGTCAACATTTTGGCACTAAAGTTTATGAATATCCCATTATTGGTGATTGGTACGGATTTAAAGCTGGCAATAGTTTTTGATAAGTAGCTGGGCATAATTCAAACCCAGAGTCAAATGCTGTGCATTTGGGGTTTTATATTTAATTGCCCCTAGCTACCTAGTAAATTCTTAATCAAGATGGTCTAGTCATGAACATAATTTCAAATTCCATTTCAAGTTCTCTTACGCTCACCTTGGGATTATCCTGCTTTGCGATCGCCCCTGTCACTGCTGAAACCATTGCCCAATCGCAAATATTTGGTGTAGCAGCTCCTGCCTGTGAGTCCCAAACGCAAATTGGTCTGAATATCTGTGCTTCCCGATGGGCAAAAACTGCTGATTTTTTGCGATCGCTGATTTATGAAGAGATCTATAGTCGCCAATCCGAGGCAGGTCGAAACCAACTTAAATTAATAGAACAAAATTGGACTTCCTATCGAGAGAGTCATTGCCAAGAGTTGACCGCTCCATTTCGTAAGGGTTCGATTTATCCGCTACTTTACCTAAGCTGTCAGGCAAGAGTTACCAATGATCGTATTGCCGACTTACAGGGTACAAATAACTCGCAGCTTACGCCAGATGTAACCGCCCAAAGGCTGTATACAATTTTGAAGCAGGAAAATTTACAGAATTCTGCTGGGCAACGCCAATGGCAACTCTATCAAGTACAGCACTGCCAGTTTGAATCATTACGGTTTAGTGAAGAATCACAAACTGTAAGACAATGTCGCGATCGCTTAGCTGAGAGTCGTCTAAGGGAACTAGAAGCATTGGTACGAATTCGCTAATATAGAAGCGCACTCCTTCGGGGTGCGCTTCTAACTATTGTCTTTTAGGTGGTCTATTTTCCCAAGCTAGGATGATTGCCGTACCAAGGACATAGGCAAGGATATCTTTCCAATCAAAGGTTGTGCCTAAAATAATCGCTAAAACTTTGTACTGCCGCCATCCTAATTTATCGATTAGATTGAGATACTGCAATCCTTCGACAAAACAGGCAAAGACTAAAACCGATAGAGCAGCTACATTTGCCTTGATTTTCCAAAAGGTTCTCACAAAGCTGTAAATGAGGATGACCACTAACACATCACCAACAAAGGGACGAATAAATTGATCATCGAAAAAAACTGCGATCGCCACTTCTATGAGAAAGAGTAAAACTGTCAAATAGAAATACTGGCGATTGAAAGTAAGTTTATTGGTAATCATTTTATTTTCATTCAGTAGACAGCGCTTTGCTCTGCCTCCTCTAAATTTTAGGGTTTTAGGTAAAGATTGCGCCGCCTTGTAAGCGCTGATAGTGCATTTCAAATTCGGCTTTAAGGGCAGGGAAATGTTCTAAAGTGGGATCTTTTTTGATAATGCGTTCGGCAGCTTCACGGGCAATTTGGAAAATCTCTTGACGGGCTGCCTCATCGGGCAAGCGATCTTCAATGGAGAAACCTGCATGACCTGATTGTTCTGTCCCTTCATCCTTGCCCTTGCCCCGCATCTGGAAATCTCGCTCAGCAATAAAAAAGCCATCCTGTGATTGTTCGAGAACCTGTAAACGCTCTTGGGCGGTTTGAGATTTGGAACTGCTCAGTAAGAGGCAATAGGATTGGGATGCACCACGTCCGACTCTGCCTCGCAGTTGGTGTAACTGGGCTAAACCAAAGCGATCGGCATGTTCGATTAACATTACAGAAGCATTAGGAATATCGACTCCGACTTCCACAACGGTTGTGGCAACTAGGATTTGAGTCTCGCCCCGACGGAATGTGCTAATCGCTTCATCCTTTTCCGCAGAAGACATTTGCCCATGTAGTAACCCAATTTGGAAGTGTGGAAAAACTACATTCTGTAAATGCTCGCGTTCTTGTGTGGCTGCCTTAATATCTTCCATTTTCTCTGACTCTTCCACTAGAGGCAGCACGATATAAACCTGTCTGCCTTGAGCAATTTCACGCTTAATCAGATCATAGGCGTCTTTGCGCTGTGAAGGTTTGAGCAGGACAGTTTGAATTGGTTTGCGTCCAGGAGGAAGTTCATCAATGACGCTAACTTCGATTTCGGAATTAGTGAGATAGAGAGTACGCGGAATCGGTGTTGCTGTCATGATCAGTACATGGGGATCATTGCCCTTTTGCAAAAGTCGCGATCGCTGATCTCTACCAAAACGATGCTGCTCATCAATTACCGCTAAACCTAATCGCGCAAAGTTTACCCCATCTTGAATTAAGGCATGGGTTCCAATCACTAGAGGTAATTCCCCCGTTTCCAATTGCCTTAAAATCTCGCGCCGCTTGGCAGTTTTGGTGGAACCCGTGAGAATTTCCACGGGGAGATTTAGCTGCATAAACCATTCCACAATCTTGCGATAATGTTGCTCCGTGAGGACTTCCGTAGGAGCCATCAGTGCTGTCTGATAACCTGCCTCGATCGCCGTTAAAAGTGCATATACCGCCACAATCGTTTTACCTGAACCGACATCCCCCTGTACCAGTCGATTCATCGGCGTTTGCCCTTGCAGATCAGCACGAATTTCGGCGACAACTCGCTTTTGAGCCTTAGTTAATTCAAAGGGGAGCATCTTTTCGAGTTGGGCGATCGCCTCACTCTTTGGCACAAAATGAATCGCCTTTTGCTGTTGCCGACGATAGAGGGACACTAGGCGGCGATAGAAATATTTATCAAAGGTCAGGCGAATTACGGCTTGTTCCAGCATTTCGCTCGTATCTGGGTAATGCACTTGGGCGATCGCCTCTGACAAGGGCATCATTTGATAATCCCGCAAAAAGCGATCGGGCATCGGATCGGCAATTTGGGATACTGCGGGTAAACATTGAGCGACAAGGCGACGGATTGCTTCGGGGGTAATTCCTTCCGTAAGTGGATAGACTGGCACTACGCGCCCAACGGTTTTCGATTGGATAGTATCTTGAGTATGTTCGAGAACTTCTACTTCATAATTCTCTAGGGTCAAGCCATATTTGCTCTGTTTGACTACTCCCGAAGCTGCGATCGTGCAGCCTTGGGGATAGAGCTTTTTCTGAGTTTCTTGCCAACCGCGATTGGCGTAGCGTTTACCTGTCCAGAAGCGACTTAATTTGATTTGTCCTGTATGGTCACGCAGAATAATTTCCACAATTGTGAGATTGGGATTTTTAGGACTGGTAAAGCAGCCAAATTTTTTAATCGTCCCGATGACCGTCACCGTATCCCCATCCTTTAGTTCACGAATGGGAATTTGCCGCGCATAGTCAATATGATCCCGTGGATAGTAACTAAGCACATCACGCACGGTATACAAATCGAGCAACTTAAATCTCGCCGCCATAAATGAACCAACACCCTCGACATCTTTTAGTTCGGTTTCGGGAGTCAGTTTTTTAATGGTTTTGGGTTCAGTCGTTGCGATCGCAGCCGTTTTCGGTTTCTTCTGCTTTGGTGCTGCGTTAGTTTCCGCCAGTTCCCGACGACGCACTTCATACAGCAGGCGGCGCGTCTCAGCGATGAGGTGCTGGCGACGACCTATAGGCAAATCAACATATTGAGCATATTGATTAGCAAGGGTTTGGGCTTGTAGGCGATCACTCATTTCCCAATCGTCAGGCAAATCTTCGCGCAAGCTCACCTGTAAAAAATCCGCAAACAAAAATTGCTTTCCCTGCAAATTAGAAAAGCCTCTCTCTGCCTCGACACTCAAGGCTTGTTGTAAACGATTGATATCAAGTGGCACAAGCTAGACTTTAGGCGATGTTTTTATGCTCATTGTCGTTAATCCTTCTTATATTGCCATATATATTACTTTGCAATTCCATTAGCGATCGCGCTAAATATTCATCCGTGCGGATTCAAAAAAATGGTTGAAGTAATTTAGCAGATGGGGCATAGACTCAATAGTAAATCTGGATTTTGGCTTTGTTTATAGAGCATACCAATCTTGAAGTACAGGGTTATGTCCCCGCCTTTGGCGGGGACATAACCCTCTGTACCTCGCTTGCTTGAAAAGCGCTATATGGATTTAGTACATATACATGAATTTCTGTATTGCAACGATCCTCAGATTGGCAGATTAGCTTAAAACTTACGAAATGAAAATTTATGCTCTATAAATTGGCTATTTAGGTTATGATCGGTAACTGTCGCGAATTGTATTAAATTTTTAGACTTTTACCTCTACATCACCTGATAGAACCGCAATGGCTAAGAAAAGCATGATCGAGCGCGAAAAAAAGCGCGCTAAGTTAGTTGAAAAGTATGCAGCTAAGCTCGAAGCACTCAAAGAAAAGTTTGCCAGTCCTGAACTGACACAACAACAAAAAGTTGCTGTGCATCGTGAAATTCAACAAATTCCTCGTAACGCCAATCCCACTCGTCACCGCAACCGTTGCTGGGCGACTGGTCGTCCTCGTGGCTACTACAAAGATTTTGGTGTATGCCGCAACGTATTGCGTGAAATGGCTCACCAAGGCTTGTTACCTGGTGTAGTTAAATCTAGCTGGTAATTTGTTCATTATTAACCCAAAAAAGATGCAGCGATTTACGCTGCATCTTTTTTTTTAGAAATTATAGCTATAGCCAAATAAGTTAAAACGTAAACCCCAAAAGAGAGTGGTGGCGCTTTGCGCCACCACTCTCTTTTGGGGTTATATCTTTATTTGAACTAAGAGGGTAAATACCCCACCGCTCTGCGGTGTGAGTATATTCTAATAAAAAAGAATTTGATACCCCGTCCGCTTGCGGCGGGGTGATTCATTGGGTTGCATACAGTGCTTTGAAAGTGCGGCGAAGCCGCACTTTCAAAAATTTATCTGTACTATGTAATACGCAAAAGAGGTAGTTATTACACTACCTCTTTTGCGTATTAATTATTATGGCTATCACTATAGAACCTCAAAAGAGGAGAACTTATGAAACAATCATGACTCTGTTTAGACCGTCTAAGCTGCTAATAGATACTCAGAGGGTTGCTTTTGAGTATGAAATTGATTCATGCAGGTATCGAAACTAGAGAAAATACCAAACACTTGATCAATTCTAGAGATTTCAAATACAAGGCGTACAGATGGCTGTAAAGCACAGAGAACTAAGTTACTATTGTGAGATTTCATTAGACGAAGAGATGCTAAGAGTTTTTGTAAACCAAGGCTGTCAATAAATTCTACATTTTCCATATCAACAACCAAGACAGGAACCTCTTTGCTGCTCATCATTACATTAGCTGCAACCCAAGACTCAACTTTAGCTAATAGCTCAGAACTTGCAACACTATCAAACTTATCGCTTGTCAATTTAATAGTAAAAGCTTTATCGCTATTTAAACCATGATGGAAAGATAACTGGCTGATTTGAGTAATAGTATCCATTTTTCTTCCTTTCAATTTCTTTGAGAGAATATATAGTCCGTGTTCGATTACATTTCTTAGAGCAACATTCGCTGTTTGATAAACACTACAAACTGTTTTCTGTTTCTTGAACCCTATTATTCACTCTTTTCTAAATTGCGAAACACCTTAGAGATATATAAAAGTTAGTAAAAGGAAATCAAAAAGTTATATAAAGGTTAGTTTTTTCATTTTTCTGGTAACTTCATAAAAACTATGTATTTAAATATACCAAAACTAAGCTGTGAGAGGCATACAACGGATTTACTTCTGACAGCTTAGCTAAAAACATAGGGTGATTAGACAATTTCGCCAAATAGGTCGTAATGATCAGCAGAGGTGATTTTGACAGAAAACATCGAGCCAAGTGTTGCCTTACCTAGAGGATCGCTGACATAGACTACACCATCCACATCTGGTGCAAATCTTGCCGATCTCCCTATGAGTTCGCCAGTATCAGGATTTTCCTGCTCAATCAATACATCAACAGTTTTGCCAATTTCCAACTGATTTTTCTTGAAAGAAATCTCTTGCTGGGCTGCCATGATGCGATCGCGACGTTCTTGTTTTACTTCTTCAGGTAATTGATCAGGCAGGTCGAAGGCAGGAGTCCCTTCTTCGGCAGAGAAAGTAAATACGCCCACATGATCAAACTCATGGCGCTTCACAAATTCTAATAAATGCTCGAATTGTTCCTCAGTTTCTCCAGGGAAACCGACAATGAAAGTAGTACGGGTGACTGCGTTGGGAAGAGATGCCTTGATCTGCTCCATAATCTTGTCATTAACTCGCCCCTGCCAAGGACGATTCATCGCTCTTAATACATCAGGTTGAGAATGCTGCAAAGGCAAATCTAAGTAAGGAACTACATTAGGTGTAGCTTTCATCGCATTGATCACCTTGGGAGTCAAGCCTGTGGGGTAGGCGTAGTGCATTCTCACCCAAGGTACATCCACTTGCCCAAGGGCAGTTAGTAGCTCGGCAAGCTGAGGCTGACCATAAATATCTTGACCGTAATTAGTAGTTATTTGTGAGATGAGAATTATCTCTTTTACACCTTCAGAGGCAAGGCGATCACATTCGGTCACAATTGATTCAATAGAGCGCGATCGCTGATCTCCACGTAAATGGGGAATGATACAAAAGGCACAGCGATAATCACAACCTTCAGCAACCCGCACATAGGCTACAGCTTCATTAGTTGTGCGATAGCGAGGGATGGTGTCATCAGCAATATAGGTAGGAACTTGCGTAACTTCTTTAACCCGTTCACCTTGCTCGGCACGTTCAATGACATCGACAATTTTTTGATAGTCACCTGTACCAACAAGAGCCACCGCTTCAGGAATTTCATCGAGTAATTCCTGTTGAAAATGTTGAGCCATGCAGCCCGCAATCACAATACGTTTGCCCATTTCTGCTAGTTCTACTAAAGTTCGCACCGATTCCCGACGGGCATCTTCGATAAAACTACAGGTATTGACAATCACATAGTCGGCTAATTCTTCGTTGCTATCTACCTGATAGCCAGCCTGTACTAGTAATCCCAGCATGTGTTCAGTATCGACACGGTTCTTTTCACAACCCAAATGGGAGAAAGCGATCGTGGGCTTGATCGTGGGTTTGACAGTAGGAACCAGATTGACCATATTTGTTATGACTTTTAATGAGGCAGTTTGCCGTAATGCACAATATTCCAGACATCCTAGCTTAACAAAACTTTAGGCGATGCGATCGCTGTAATTAAAATAGGTAAGTATGGGCGGCGCTTCGCGCCGCCCATACTTACCTATTTAGGACTACCTTAAAATTCTGGTTCTTCGGCATTGTTTTTGGGATTACTCTTTTTGATTCGCTCAGTACAACTTTTAGAGGTTACTTGCACTAATTTAGCGGTAGGTCCTAAAGTCGCATCCTGATAAAGGCGATCATATTCTCTCTGGTAATGTGCAGCTACAGTTGGATTTTGAATGGCAATCAAAGCCTCATCATTGACATGGTTCGCAGCACTAGTCCAGTTATGGGAACCCGTCAAAATCAAACTGCGATCGAGAATAGCGAACTTATGATGGAGAGTATCTCCAGAAGGTAAATTAGGAATACCAACGGTTTTGATCGGCTGTTTCCATGCGCTACTTTTGCCTGTTTTGCAGTCTTGAGTAGACTGTAAGCCCCACATATCAAGGGTCGATGAATAATCGCGATAGGCAAATTGTAGAGAAACTAAAGTGCGAATTTGGACATTGTCCCGTTGACGCTCCTCAAGAATTGTGGAAATAAACGGATCGGAATACACAAATAACGCCATATCCACATTTTGTTTAGTTCCTGCGATCGCCGTAGAAATCAGTCCACTGCTAGTTTGCTCCCTTGAAGTGTCTTCAGGATCTGGGGAAAATTTAATACGGATTTGCGCTCCACCCACAATCAAATACTCGATTTTGCGAGAGGGCTTTTTTGAACCAAATAGGCTATCAGGTTTACCATTAGGTCCATCCCCCCACATGATATTAAATTCCTTTTGGAAATGTTTTGCGAACTCTTTACTTTCTACACGCAATAGGTTATTGGCATTTCCTCTTGTCTCTGGCTTAGTAAAGTCACCATGAATATCACTCATTGTGAAATTAGCCGAGCCAAATATAACTATCTGATCATCAATCACTATAAATTTATGGTGCATTAATCCACTGCCCTTGGAGCCATCAGCAGTATCATCAATCCAAGGAACATTCGCTAGTTTAATTAACCTCAAGCCATCACGACTATCCAGCTCATCTTCGCTTAAACGACCATCTTTATTGATATCAGCAAATTTTTGAAATTCTTGGTAACGATCGCGATCGCGGGCATTCATCTTCGCAACTTGTTCTGGTGTAAATTCGCTCCACGCCCGACTGTAATTATTTTCGAGAATGAGCTTGACATTTACCCCACGTAATTTAGCATCAACGATCGCTTTGGCGATATTCGGTAACCGTAGTTCTTGGACGGCAATATTTAAGGTAACCTTTGATTTGTTGATGTTATCAACGATGATTTTTTCAAGATTGTCACCGAGTCGTTCAATGTTGCGGTAAGGATCGGTGTACCGAGAAGCCTGATTTTGATTAAAAAATACTTGAATATTGGAGTTTTGGGGCAAGGCAGGCACTATGCCAGACTGCGATTGACAAGCATTGGCAATGAGCGTAGTCAGTACAATTACAGTACAAAAGAGAATCCCATAAACTATCTGGCGATATCGCGATCGCAGTTGACAATGTAGGCGGGAGTAGGCTGAAAACCCCATACATGCAAGACTTCAAATTTTGCAACTCTAGTCTACAGCTTTACCAATTAAATCTAAGTCCCTATTCACTAATTTATTGGCTAAAAATTTATTTGCTAAATACTTATCCCAAATATTGCACCTAAGTACTGCACCTAAGTACTGCACTTAATTATTGCACTTGAATATTGCGCTTGAATATTTAGCAAACTTGTTGGACTCTACCTTGATCAATTGCCTGCATCAGATATTCTAATGCTTCATAATCAGGGTCAGTAATATAGCCCTGTTGCGAAAGCTCTTGATTAATTAGGTTTTCGAGCTCAGGCGTAAGCCGCTTGACAAGGAGAGCGCGGTTAACAAGATTTCTAATGGTACTTTTGTTATTCATGGCTTTAAAAGGGGTACTAGACGTAAGATTTCTACATTAATTAGCTTGCTCTAAAATCCTAAATATAGATGTGACTCGCATCTCTGCCTCTATGTGATTGCTATCAAGAAGTTAATAGCTTCATATCTCTGCACTTCTGTGATCTTCGTCACAAAAAAGAGAGCAAGTACCTCAAGGTATTTACTCTCTTTTTGAAATTAAATGGGGTGTTTTTGTTCCCCTAATTACTCAATAAGCCCTAAAAATTTCGCTCAGGACGCAAAAAATGTGTGGTGTGAAGCGTCATCATTCTTTTTGGAATTTTTAAATAGACTCTCTAAGCAAACTCTCTAGGCATAAATTTTTTACTCCAGCGCATATCTAGAGCAAGCTCTACTTCCTTAAGAGATAGAGATTTTGGCAATTGGCTGGATGCTTTGCGGTTGCTTGTGGCTTGTCTAAGTTGAAGTTGAGGATCTACAGGCGACTGTCTCAGAAACGATGAAGATATAAAATTCATGATTGGCTGCTTTGAAATCGATAACAGCAAAATCAATCTGTAGTCTTTACTACATTATTTGATGATGTAGGCATATCATAACACAGTGATTTTTTCAATCAAATTTCTATCAGCTAATTTCAGCAATGCTAATTGCTTGCTCAAATCGCAATAATTCTAGAGATCGATCACCATAGATTGATTCAATATGTTCTTCGCAACAGGCGATCGCAAACTCATCAAGGTCTTCAGGCTCCACCCCAAACATATCGTAAAAAGTATCAGGCTCCACACGACAGAAGCGAGGACGGGTTTCATAAATTGAGCATTTACGATTGATGCGATCGAAGTTAATACACCAGCCATCAATACCAACCATACTCAAATATTGTTGTAATTCTTCAGGTGTGAGGTAATCAGCGAGATCAGGGCGATCACTAGGATCAAGATTACAGCAAGCACCACAACCGCTAATACATTGCCAAGTTGCCATTTTGTATTTTTTTATTTGTCTGACTCAATATATCAATCATGTAGCATCCTAATAGCTAAGTCAGCGCAAAGCGACTTCTTAACTACATAAATTAATCACGAAACCCTAAGAAAACACCAGTTCAGGGGGTAAGCTGTCAAATTTTAAAAGCCTAAAAGTAAAAGCCTTGCTAGACAAAGCTTTTACTTTTAGGCATTGAGAGATGGTTTGCGTAGCAAACCATCTCTCAAAATTATCCCGAACTTACGTTAAGAAAAGGTGGCGCAAAGCGCCGCCTTTTCTACACAAAGTAATCACAAATTAATTTATTGACAACTTCTGGACACTCATCGTGGGGGCAATGTCCCGCATTGATGTAATGCTCAGTTAGAGATGGATAAAACTCACGGAATTTTGCACCCCTTACACGGGAATTCATCCAAGGATCGCCTTCGCCCCAAATAACTAACAAGGGACAGGTCATCGCTGTTAATAGCTGATCGACTTTTTTGCCTTGAGGTGTAGTAAAGACAGAGGCAAATACCTGCGCTGCTCCTTCATCACAGGATGGGCGATAAATTTCCTCGACTAATTGCTCAGTTACAGCAGATTGATCTAAATATACTTTTTGCAAAGTGCTACGAATTCGTGATTTTTGGCGCACAAAAGCAAATAGCAATTGATTTGCCCAAGGTTGCCGCAAAATGCCTTGTAAAGTTTGACCAATTGCTTTTTGAATGGGGTTGACCTTTTTTGAACCCAGAGGATTAGTATCAGTGAAAGGTCCTGCACTATTGAGCAATACAATTCCCGCAACGGATTGGGGATAGTCGGCTGCCACACATAAAGATGAGTAACCACCAAGAGAATTGCCTGCAATTATCGTTGGACGTTGAATTTTAGTATTAATAAAATCATGAAGCTGATCACGCCAGAGATCGCCGCTATATTGCCATGCAGGTTTTTGCGATCGCCCAAAACCCAACAGATCGATCGCATATACTTCAAAATCTTGACTCAGTTCTGCAATATTCTTGCGCCAGTGGTCAGTGGATGCCCCAAAGCCATGTACTAACAACAATGGTGGACGTTGCAGGTTATCCCCAGCTTTGACAAAATAAATTTTTTGATCGCGCCAAAGCCAATATTCACCAGCGATCGGAGCAGTACTTATTGAAACCATACCTATATTTATATCTACAATTGTTACATATCTTTACACATATCCTAGCCTTACCGTAGGATTATGGTGGCGATCCTAAAGCATTAACCTATGAACCTTGGCAAGCGTAATCGTTTCTCCGCTAACAAAATTACTGTACAGTTGTTGCGTGAGGGCATCATCGAATCGATTCATTCTTGCCAAGCTGCGGTAGTTGATACAAGGGGGAGAGTGTTATCAGTTGCAGGTGATCCTCAAACTACAACCTTTGCCCGTTCTTGCCTTAAACCCATTCAAGCTTTGCCTGTTTCAATTTCGGGCGCACAGGAGCGCTTTAACCTCTCCGAAAGAGATTTAGCGATTATTTGTGGCTCCCATCAAGGGACGATCGCCCAAGCACGACAAGTTTTTAGCATTCTCTGGCGTTGTGATGTTGAGCCAAGTGCTTTGCAATGTCCAATTCCCGACTGTCAAAAAAGCAATTTGCAACACAACTGTTCTGGCAAACATGCAGGGATGATCGCCGTTTGCAAGCAACAGGGATGGCAGATTTCTTCCTATATGGATCGCAATCATCCTGTACAGCAACTAGCTCTGAGTACAATGGCAGATTTGCTCCATATGCCTGCGGCGGAGTTTATCTGCGCCCATGATGATTGTGGCGTACCGACTTATCTCTTAGAAATTGGTCAATTAGCCCATCTCTATGCGTTACTATCTGCCCATGATCAGTTACACCTAGAGCGCATCACTCGCGCTATGACTCGCCATCCTGATATGGTTTCAGGAGATGGTCAGTTTGACACAGAACTCATGCGCTTGACCAATGGGGAAATTGTTAGCAAGTCAGGAGCGGAAGGAGTTCAATGTATTGGACGCATTGGCGAAGGCTTAGGTTTAGCAATTAAGGTAATGGATGGTTCTAAACGCGCCAAAACTGCGGTTTCGATCCATCTACTCAAACAATTAGGCTGGATCAGTCCTACCGTTGCCCAAAAGCTAGAAGAATCTTTCCTTTTTATTGGTAAATATAGCCGTTTAGAAGCGGTTGGCGAATTATCGCTTGCTTAAAATAAATAAGCCTGAGACATATAATCTCAAGCTTATTTATTCAAGTTATTAAAGATGTATGGGCGCTGAGGGACTCGAACCCCCGACATTCTCGGTGTAAACGAGACGCTCTACCAACTGAGCTAAGCGCCCTTTCTTGCGGTCGTTTTTTTGACCTCAATTAATATAGCAGATAGTGATCGCATTTAGTCAAACTTTTTATGGATAATTTTTAAAATTAATACTGAAAGCCTTATATAACAAGGTTTTCTAGGCTTTTAAAAAGTTATAGAAAACATAGAGCTAGTTTTCTAATCTCAGTCATTATTCACATTGTCTTACACGCTTACGAAATTTTCTAACACCAAAAACCAAACCAAAAACTAACTATTGGTACGGAATTGGTACGGAATGAAAACCCTGAAAGGCACTGTAGCCATAGAAAAGAATGATAATCGCATACGTTTAAGATGGTCTTGTGAGTCAAAAAGATATTGCTTAGCTTTAGGATTGCCACACACCAGCGTCAACATGAAAGTAGCAGAGCAAAAGGCTAGACAGATCGAGCTAGATATTTTATCTGGCAATTTTGACCCTACTCTAAACAAATACAGGATCAAGCAAGTAGCTATCATTGCAAGTCCTGAAGTTGTAAAACCAAGTCAAGAACTCTTACTTCCTATCTGGGATAAGTGGGTTAGTAGCTTGTACTTACCAACTAGAACGCTTTGTTCTCACTACGCTAGAATTAGGCGCTACATTGAAAAAGCCGATCCTTTGACTCATGACGTTTCTTGGTATGAAGCGATTGAGAGCCTATCCCCTCGAATTTGGAACGACTCTTTAAGCTATTTGGTATCTTGTCTAAATTGGGCGATCTCTGAAAAGCTTGTATCTGACAACCCTTTTTCAAAGTTGAAACGTAGAAAAGTATTAAAGAATCAGGTTAAACCTTTTAATCATGAGGAGGTAAGGGCAATAGTTAACGCTTTTCGCAATAACCTTTATTGTCCAAAGTCTTCAGCTTACAAGCATAGTTTTTATGCTGATTACATTGAGTTTTTGTTTTTGACTGGTGTCAGACCTTCAGAAGCTATCGGGCTTCAGCGTCAACACGTAGATTTTACCCGTAATGAGATTGTCATTTGCTCAGTCTTAGCTAGAGGCGATCAGGGACAGACTGCTAGTAAACATCGTGTCCGCAAAGAAACAAAAACAGGATCTATTCGTTTTCTGACAATGACAGCTAGGTTAACTGAAATGCTTGCGATTAGATGTCGCAATCTTAATCCTGATGACTTGGTTTTTACTTCTCCCAATGGAAATGCAATTGATGATAATAACTTTACAACGAGACAATGGAAGGTCGTTTTAGCAGGGTTAGATATTGAGTATCGTAAGCCCTACATAACTAGACACACACTTGCATCAATGGCTTTAGAAGCCAATATGCCTATTACTTCTGTAGCGTATCTTCTGGGACATTCAGACACAACAATGATTATGCAAACCTATGGACACGTTATAAACAGACCGTCTTTGCCTGACTTTAGTTAAATCATTGATAGCAAGGCTCACTAGATTGATTCTGGTGAATCTTCTAATTTTACCGATCGCACAGAAATTTATCGATCGCACTAAAAAACACACAGTATAAATACTTAGTCAATAACACCTACACTAGCCTCAACCTTTTTCTTCTACGGTCTTGCTTTTCTAAGTTGAGTCTGTTAAGTTGGTTGTCGAGAGAGGGCAAGCAAAGAGCAAAGCCCAACGGGTAAAGGTAGCACCAACGCACCAACCCTCAATACCGACCTGTTAAAGAGTTACAGGTGGCTGTCCTACAGCGAGTGGTAATTAGTTCTTTCGGATCTCACGGTGTTTTTATAAAACATCTGTCAAAGCTAAGGTAGCTGCGAACTAAGAGATTATTACAAAGTTTTTAGTGTCAACTGTAAGATTTAATCATAGAAAAAAAGTAGGAAAGACCAATATAGAAGTCTGCCTACGAGATGTATGACTCCCAGAATAATAACCCAGAAGAACTATGCAATTACTGCGTAGTTTTTTGTTTTTTTAGCTTCTAGTTTGTACCTATTTCTATTAGTTTCTTAGTGAGTATATCCCTAGCTATAGCAGCTTTGGGAACTAAAGTTGTATATGCTAAATTTTCAAGCTTTTCTGTAGTTTTTTCATCTAAATAAACACTGAGTAGTTTTGCATTTCGCAATACTGATTTTCTGCCTTTCGCCATCATCAAATATCCTCTTTCTTTTATATCTTTATTATATCATATTATCATTAAGATATGTTACAATATAAGTAAGAAAGTAAAAGAAATATTTATTTTTCGTTACTAAAAGCTTCTTAAAACATTCTAAGTAATGAGTTTTGAAGCAAGTAATAATTCAATAAATTTATATGATGCTATACGCTGAAATATATACTTTCAAAGCATCACAGCTATTTCTAATTAATACTGGTAACACATAAAATGACTAACGCCCCAAGAAAATCTAATCTCAATCAAAAAACCATGAAAACAAAAAGATCAACTAAATCTAATTCTACTAATATTGTACCATTTCCTAAAGAAGACAGTAAAGACAAGAATAAAAAGACTCACCTTGACTTCAGTACATTGCATGAAGTATTACACACACACTATTCTAAAAGGCTAGGTATAAATGTTTGTAGTTCAAGGATTAATCTTGATGGACAATCGCTTGATTTTGCAGATATAAGATACCATATTGAAACTGAGAGAAATATTATTGGATCTAAAGATGATCTGCTCAGTCTAGTCTATAAAATTGCTAAAGCTAATCCTTATAATCCTATTGTTGAATACCTTGATGATACTTACAAGAAATATTCTGAACAAGCTTGTGAGGATGTACTTGTCAATGTAGCTAAAAATATTCTCGGTCTTCAGCAAGATATTGAGGTTACATACTTTGTTAAGTTTCTTGTTAGTGCTGTAGCAAGAGCAAAACAAGCAGGTTGTAAGGTTGATACAGCTTTGATTCTGCAAGGCAATCAAGGTATAGGCAAGACTACATTTTTTGAAGCTCTTGCGGGTGAATTTTTCTATACCCTGTCACATAGCACTAGAGATAACCAAGCTCTTAAAGAACAGTATAAGTATTGGTTGATCGAGTGGGGTGAATTTGGAGCGAAGCTTACCACCAACAAGATTGAAAGTCTCAAAAATGAAATGAGTAAAACAAAGGATGAAATTAAACATCTGTATGTCAATGAAAGTGAGACAAGATCGCGACACTTTGTATTTGTAGGAACTACCAACCAAGAGCAGTTTCTTGTAGACCCGACAGGTAACAGACGATTCTGGGTTATCAAGGTAGATAAGAAAATTGATACTGCCTATGTTAAAGACAACCGCGATCTGATTTGGGCTTCAGCTATGAAACTTTATCAAGCGGGTTATCAATGGCATCTAACAGATGAAGAGCAATCTTTAAGCACTCAGATCAACTCTAACTATGCAATAGGTGATGTATGGGAGTCTCAAGTTATAAGTTGGGCAGCAAGCAGAACAGAACCCTTTACTATTGCAGATGTGCTTACCAAAACTCTTGAAATACCTACAAGCAGACAGAACAAAAGCTACTCTAACCGTGTCTCAGCAATCTTGAAAAGTGCTGGTTATCAAAGTAAGAGAATGAGAACCAAAGAATTTCCAGATGGCTATTACTGGTCGAAGATCTAGTCATAGGCAGAGATGTGGTCAACTCAAAAACCATACACAGTAACGGGTTGACTACTCTGCCCACTTTGACTATATCTTTTTCTATAAAAGGAAAATAATAATAAAAATAAAAGTAGCGGAAAGAAGAAGTTAAAAGAGTAAAAAACTTATAGTCAATGTGGACAGCGTAAGCAAAGCTATGCACAGCAATGATTCTAGCTGTCTATTATGTCTGCCTATATCTCAAATGAGAGTGTAAAGTGAAGTGTGTAAAGTCTGGGATATATACAGAGAGATGATCTAGACACACAATTACCAACACTAAAACTGATGAATATACGCAAAGAATTGCTCGACGAATTGCTGCAAGAATGTAAAACACCACCTGACCTATTCGGAGAAGGAGGCATTCTGAAACAACTGACAACCGCGTTGGTGGAGAGAGCATTGGAAGCAGAACTATCAACCCATCTGGGATACGGTAAGCACGAACCTAGACCAGAAGGACAAACCAACAGTCGCAACGGTTATAGCCAGAAAAAAGTGCAAGGTGACTTTGGCGTAGCCGAAATCGCAGTCCCCCGAGATCGGCAAGGGGAGTTTGAACCGCAGATGGTGAAGAAAGGACAAAGTCGCTTGTCAGGACTAGATGAAAAGATCATTGCTCTCTACGCACGAGGTATGAGTGTCAGGGATATTCAAGCCCAGTTGCAAGAAATGTATGGTGTTGAAGTATCACCAACACTTATTTCCAATGTTACAGATGCAGTAATTGACGAGGTGAAGCAATGGCAAAACCGTCCCCTTGAAGCAGTCTATCCAATCGTCTTTCTGGACTGTCTAGTCATCAAAGTCCGAGACAATGGCAGAGTGATTAACAAATCCTTGTACTTTGCCTTGGGCGTGAATATGGACGGGTACAAGGAATTACTGGGTATGTGGATTTCTCCGAATGAAGGTGCGAAATTCTGGTTGTCAGTACTCACCGAAATTCACAACCGTGGGGTCAAAGATATTTTGATTGCCTGTGTCGATGGCTTGACTGGTTTCCCTAATGCGATTGAGACGGTATTTCCTAAAACTCAGGTGCAGTTATGCATTGTCCACATGGTCAGAAACTCGGTCGCTTTTGTACCTTGGCAACAACGCAAGCAAGTTTGTGCTGACCTCAAGGCTATTTATAGCGCGGCGACGGAATCGGAGGCTGAGTTTAATCTCGAACTCTTTGCTGAAAAGTGGGACAAGCAATATCCATCAATCTCCAAGTCTTGGCGCAGTCATTGGGCAAACATTATCCCCTTCTTTGCTTTCCCGACCGAGATTCGCAGGGCGATTTATACCACCAATGCGATTGAGTCGATGAACAGTAGTTTGCGGAAGGTGATTAAATCCCAACAGATTTTTCCCTCTGATGATGCTGCTTTCAAGCTCGTTTATTTAGCAATGCGGAATATCTCGAAGAAGTGGACGATGCCGATTCGTGATTGGAAACCTGCTCTTAATCGCTTTGCCATCCTCTTCGAGGATCGTCTCCACGTCTAGCTTCTAGACTTTACACATTTTACTTGACAGTCTCTCTCAAATATCTGACTATATAGTTTCAAAACTTCACTCTATAGCGTCATGCTTCAGAAATGTACAGAGATAGCTGTTTTTAACCCCTGTAGCCTCTTAGATATCCAAAACATAAAACCATAAGTAAACACTATTGCAAGTCTTAAAACGTGAAGAAACATAGAAAGAAAGTGAGAGATAACATCCCCTTTCTTTTCCATGTTTGTTTTAACCGACTAGTTGTTTTAGACCAGACAGGGGATAAGTCATTTGTAACTATATTCCTTTCATGTCTACATAAGAAAATCTATCAATTTGAGCAAATAGCTTTTAAGTCATTATCAATGTTTTTTGACTCTTGAACGAGATCTTTTAATTCCTTAACACTAGCTTTACTAAAGGAACCGTCAAGACTCCATTTAGCGAAATCATTATTATATTTTACAATCCTTGTCTGAACTGCTTTTAGGTTGCTATCTGAAATCTGAATACTTTCAACTGTTTTAGCTTTCTGAGAAAAAGATTCTGTTAAAAGAGCAGTTTTCTTATCTTTGTCAGTTTCTTTCTCGGATTTATAATAGGAGTCGTTAAGAAGCTCTTTTGCCGTTTTAAGTTGTCTACATTGTTCAGGCAATGAAGCTGAACATCCTACTGCAAATTGGACAATAGAAATACAGAAGATTAGTTTGGCTGTAATACGCATTGTTTGTTACTTAAATACTTAAAAATATTGTTAATCGAACGTAATTAATTGCTAATCATTAAGCTTTTATTTAAAATACTATCAGCTTAGCATTAACTGCTTCTTAGCAATAAAAAAGGCTTTTATTCACCATTAATGAATCCTAAAAAAGCACCGCCACCAAGAAAAATTAATATAAAACCCATAGGTGCTACTGTCCAAATTGAAATTGCAACAATTAAGACAATAAAAAAGATTCCCAATACTGGTAATACCCTTATTAAATATCCCAGTATTATCCCAATAATTTCTAACATAATCTATTCAAAATTGCCTCAAATGATTAATCATTGTAAATTCTTATTTATCTTTGTTGAAATATTGGGAAATGAATACACATCTTCTCAAGTTTTCTCTGGGTAAATTATAGATTTTTCATCCCAATTTAGTTTAAAGCCACTTTCAGAAGCATCATCTAAACATATATTATCTTCAAAATACACATCTACAACATAAATGAATAGAGTTAGAAAAGCATTAATTACTTCCTTATCTTCATCCCATGCTTTGCCATGTAAATGAAAAATCCAACTTAGTAAAGAGTTTACATCCACAATTCTTTCTAAGTCCACTTCATATACAATGCTTTGAGAAGGAATCATGGAATAGAAATTGATAACTAACTCAGACTCTTGGAAGACGAGTAAATGATTGCTTGTGCGAATACCGTTTTTCAATGTATCATTTTTCTCATTATCTGTAAATTCGAGTAATTCTTTAAACGTAAATTCCATAAGTATTTCTTGTAATATGCAGTATCCTAGCCTGAGACAGTATTATTATTTACCTAATTTCAGTTAGTAGTTATGTTAGTATTTTGGTTAGGAATTTACTTAATGTATTCTCTATGACATTTACTGATGAGCAGTTTCCACAGGTTTTTACTGAATGGGACTTAGAAACCCTATACACCGATCTTGCTTCAGCAAAAGGTAGAAGACTAACACCCGTAGAAAAACTACATTTGAGAGGCTTACTTGCTGGTCATAGTCCATCAGAAATTGCAGAAAAGCTCAGTAAAAGTGTTAAAGGTGTAGAAGTCGATCTTTGTAGCACCTTATATCAATATGTCAAAAGCCTAGTTGGGAAGTCTAACGGTAAAGTAGACAATTGGAGAAGTATTACTGAATGGCTTGAAGGTGCTGGTTACAAAAAACAGATACCAGTTGATGTAACATCAGATGATTGTTTCTCAGTAAAAATCCTAGTCAAAAAAGCTAAAGTAGTTCTTGGAAAAAATCAAATAGCGATTGATATCAATTTACGAATTATCGCTCCTACTTCATCAGAAATCAGTCTAGATAATAATGAGGAAGCAGAAGTTGCAGAAACTAATCCCTCTTTGTCTCTAGATGAGAAATAGACTAATAAAGTAGAAATCTTGAAGTCCTTACACAGTCTTTTTCTATGTGCTTTTCTTGGTTCGCAAGTTTTCAACTTGAGTTGACCTAGCCTCACCATAAACCATCTCTCTAGCCCAATGCTCACAGTTATAAAGCAACTTATTCCATAGCTTATCTTTAGCTGCAATGAACTTCTTTCTTGACTCATCTATACGCGACTCTATTTGGCTGTCAGAAACAGATTCAGGACGCTCTTTAAATAGCCACTCAGCTTTGTAAGGAGAGAAATAGACATAACCTAACCCAACTTCTGCTACACGTCCTTGAGGTCTAATAGTCTCAATTGTAAAGAAGTGCGCGATGCTATAGCCCTGATGAGTTGCCCTCACAATTCCGTAGTGTTCATAGGGTCTACCCTCCTCATCTTGAGATGGATAAATAACCAGATCATTGGGTCTGATTACATTACCGTTAAGATCACAAATATCAGGAACAGCACTTAGAAGAGAAACCAACTGTCCAAGCCTATCTAACTGCACATCCGTAACCTCTTGCAGTGCAGAAAACCACTTAGGATCGCAATTATCCGTATATAGCTTAATTTCCTTATACTTGTCCTTAACCCAAATACCATGATTTTGGAGCTTTTTAACAGCATCAAAATGTTGATTGACATCATTTCTTACAAAAGTTTGGTCAAACTCAATTTGTAATAATTCTGCAATCGCCTCACAGTTTTCTATTACCTTCTTATCTTTAGTGTGTCTAGCAATTTGACTTAAAGCTTTCTTGATAGTGTCACCATCGTATAAGCGATCTTGAGTCTCAGCAAACAAGCGTAATACTCTAGATGGATTTGGATTCATCAGCTTTGGGCTTTGCTTTTTTCTGGTCATCTTCCTCTGTCATCTTTTTGATAACGTATTCACTCACAGCACCTGTAGCTTTTTTACTAGACTTCCTGACAGCATCATCGTTGACCATAATTTACCTAAACTTTTTGTATAACTTTACCTAGATAAACAATACAACCAACTTTAAAAGAACGCTACGGTGTTACGAAAAATAAAAAATTAAACTGATTATTATCTTAATTTGCATCCTAATAACCTATCTTAACCTTGCTCAGTATAAGTACTCATAGAATAAATATGATCTACTCTTGTTTTACAAGGATACATATAGTTTGAATGAGTATTTATACTTATTACTAGAAGCATCACTTTATTTCTATGGTTGCCTTTTAGTCTTGCAATAAGTCTATCTTTCTCACTATAGGATCACGATAGTCAATATCTTGAAATCTTCGCATAAATATTTTCTTATAAGTTTACGAGATAATATAAGAAATACCTATATAAATAGCCATTTAAAAACCCCTTCCTAGCAATCATTTCTCTTTACTTAACACTTGAAATGCTTTACTATTAAGGAGTTGGTACGGAATTGGTACAGAAAATATTTGTAATTTGTAAAAGCCTTATGAATAGAGGGCTAGAGAGTAATCACATTCTCGGTGTAAACGAGACGCTCTACCAACTGAGCTAAGCGCCCTTTTTTGTTGTCATTTTTTTGACCTCAATTAATATAGCAGATAGCGATCGCATTTAGTCAAACTTTTTTAAAAATTTTGCCATATTTGGCAAAACAAGTTTTTATCCAGCCTCAAAAGCTTTATAGATAGAGGTTTTACATCGCTAAGTGACAGAACGTTCCGCAAGGATGCTCTCTCAATTTGCTAGCTTTGGCTAATTTGCTAGTTTTGACTAAGTAGCTGGGCATAATTAAAAAACGGAACCAAAACCTGTAGAGTAAGCTAAGTGATCTCTACAGGTTTTGGTGGTTTACATTTAAGTGCATCTAGCTACTTAGCATAGTTGGCATGGTGCATGGCGATTCAGACTTTTACGAAATCTTTTAGTCTATACCAAGACTTTTTTTAGGAATTGCGTTAAAGTTTAAGAGGGCTTCTTGGCATTAAGTAGTACAAGTTATTATTGACGAAGTAAACTTTGCAAATTTTCAGAAATGGTTAATTCCTCTGGTTTCTTTTAAAATACTGAATATTACAAGTAGAAAAAAGACAAAATTGTTGCTCTTCTACTACATATTTGTTAACAGATAACCTTTACAATATAGAGACAATATAGCGAAATGAGGCTAGACAGCGCCCAGCTATGAGTAATATTTTCTTGCTGCCGCCAAACTTAAATAAAAAGGAGCGTTTTGCCGCTTCTTGGGAGTATTTACTAGAAAATATTCCCGATTTGGGGCAGGAATTGGTTGATTTCTTAACGCAGAGATCGGGAAAACGAAGTTCAACTTTTATTAAAGCTGTTAGCTATCCCTTTATTTCGTCAGACATCCAGCCTGATCTGATTTTAGAATGTCAAGACTTTGACATTATCTGTGATCATCGATTAGAAAGTGAGTTAAACAAGCATTCTCTAGACACGTATTTTACGCTTGCTAAGTTTCAAGAGAAAAAAAACTATGTGGCATTAATTAGCAATAGCTATTGTCTGATATCTCCTGAGATCTTGGCTGGGCAAGAAGCACAGACCTACTATCTCCAGCCCTATGATGATACTAATTCTTCAATGCCATATTTTTGTTGGCAAGATATATATGCGCTAGTGGCTCAAAAGAACGAGCGTCTTGCCCATGAATTTATCGAATACATGCACTTTATGGATATGCAGCCTTGGCAACATAGTGCATGGGGGCAGCTATTTATCAATCCCGATGTGGCAAGCAGTTTTAGCGAACAATGGTCGCCAGTAATAGAATATTTGCAAGGATTGGGGATTACATCAAAACGTAGTGGTTATAGTGCGTTGGAGATTATTTATCCTTTGCCGTGGTTACAGTTGCTGTACGTTTACGTGGCAAGATCGATACAGCACATTGATTTACAAGCGCTCAGTCCTTATCTAGTCGCAACCATTTGGATTAAGGGCGATGAAATGGAACAGATTCGGGCTTTTCACGGAATTTCAGAGCAGTTTACCTTGCCTGAAAACAATGAGGTAACAGTCGAAATCAGAGCGAGCCTTGCAGATGGTCTATGGATGATGAAAACGGGTAATCGTCCTAAACTAGCTGCCACCTATTACACCTCCCTCGATCGCATTGTATCGACAGACCGTAAGCAAATGCAGAAAAATCTGCTGGCTTTTACAAAAGCAGTATTTGCCCATGCCAAAAGCATATCTACAGCTATTAGCTAGTCAATTACCCAAACGGGGAGAATCCCTATTTTATTTATCTGTTTCGGGTTAACTCGACATAGATATTCTCAAGGCGTACTGGTTGACGCATGATCGAGTCGATCACAATGCCATCAAAATAATCCAAAATTTCCTTTAGCTCCATTGGCTTTGGTAGCCAAAAGGTTAGCTCGCGACCATAGTGCCTATACTCAAAGCCTAGCTCGATCGCTCTCTTGATTGCCAAGTCTTCGGTTGGCGTACAAACGATCGCAATTTCTTGGGCAGGGATATACTTACGCAGTTCATCCAGATTTCCTTCGGCTAATAAACTACCTTGTTTAATGATGCCGATACGCTGACACAAACGTTCTGCTTCATCGAGCAAATGGGTAGTCAATAAAATCGCCGTATCTTGGCTACTTAAATTACGAATTACTTCCCAAATTTCGTAACGCGCCTCAATATCTAGCCCAGTTGTTGGCTCATCTAGCACTACCAACTGTGGCTGATGAATCAGAGCGATCGCCATACTCAGGCGACGTTGCATTCCCCCACTGAGAGTATCGGCAATACTTTTAGCGCGATCGCCTAGACCTACCAGTTCGAGACAATACTTAGCTTGTTTCCGACAAAGCTCGTTGTTTAGCCCATAGAGCCGCCCAAAAAACTGGAGATTTTCATCACAGGTCAGGCTCTTATAAAAAATATTTTCCTGTGGGGCGATTCCAATTAGCGATCGCATTACTCCTGAAGAAGTTTGACCATTCATCATGATGTTGCCGCGATCGGCTTTAATCAAACCGCACAGAATACTAATTGTGGTGGTCTTACCAGCTCCGTTTGGGCCGAGTAAGCCGTAAACTTCACCTGATTGGATAGTAAAGCTCAAGTCCTGCAAAACTTGCTTCTTTCCATAAGATTTACAGATTTTGCGAACCTCTAGCACGAATTATATCTAGCTCTCTTAAAGTGTTGCTTAAAGTATAGCAATCAGCATTACAAAACCCAAACAGTTAGAAACAGCACAAAATCATACCTCTAGCTATTTGAAGTTGTGCAACGCTCTAGAAAAGCCTCTAACTACTGCAAGCAAATTATGCATGCTTATCTTAGTACTGCAAAATAGAATATTCTCCTTGAGGAGATAGCAAAGTAGACTCAATTTGATTTTTAACTAATGGGCTGACGTACTCAGCATTATTGAGACATTCCACTAAAAGCTTATTGGCATCGTGATATGTTCGCAATACTTTGAGTTGATTTTCACTAAACTGCCATTCTTGGGAGCCTTTGCGATGTTGCACGATGAGACTGCGTAATTTTTTTGACCAATCTAAGCCTTTAGACTGCCACCACTTAGAAAATTTCTCGCGATCTTTGTAAGGATCAGGAAATTTCTGCCGTAAAAATTGCAATCCCTTATGGAGATCTGGCTCAAGGATACAGGCTAGTTCCAAAATGCGATGGTTGGCAAAATATAAGGCTAAGTCAAGGTTGAGAGCAAGATTAATCGTAAAGTCAATATCTACCTCTGTTTCCATGGTGTTGTCGAATCCCAAGGCTTTAGTTCTTGCTCGTTCTAGCGATCGCGAATGGGCAATATCTAATGCTCTTGCACGATCTAGCGATCGCGTATGTTCCAAATCAATATCTAGGTATAAAGCTCGAATTGTCACCGCCTTATAGGGAGTCTTCATTTGAATCGATTGCTGATTTACCCAAGACAAAAATGATTGGAGGTGAGGATCTTTGACCACAAGCTCATCAATTTTTCGCTTCATCATTGTTAGCGTGCGATCAGCTTGCTGGGAAATACTTATTGTCATTACAATCACCCCATGCCAGCGATTGAGATACATGCGATCTAGTAAATATTTTTGGGCAGCCGCAGGATTACTATTGGCGATGCGATAGGCAGCAAGATAATCATGCAAAGTTGTATGACTGAGTTTATAAATACCTTTGGCAGATTCAATTAATAAGCTATGTTGCCATTTAAGCATCTCGAAAAGTTGATCACGATCAACTGCAACATGGGATAAACTTCGACTGGCATTTATACATGCTTGAAAGTCATCCTCAAGCTCATTGTTTTGCCAAATGTAGCCATGACGATCCAAAGAGACGATCGCAACATAGGACAGTAAATCCTGCTTCTGAGAAGTTGATAAGGATTGCTGTGGAGAACTGGGTAAACATTTCGTCTGTTCCCATTTACTGAGTAACAGATTTAAGATTTCTTGATAAAAGTTGGGCTTGAGATATTCACAACTGTTAAAGGCGGTACAAATATGGGTTAGTAATAGAGGATTTGTCGCAAGTTCTGCTAAAGGCTGATTAGTAGTAAGTAGTTGCTGAAACTTGTCCTTTTTTTTAGTTGATTGAACAGAGGTTGTGTGAAACCATTTACTTACAAATTCAGCGATTTGAGTATGGTTAAATGGGGCAATTTCTATGGTTTGAAATGATTCGAGAATATGTCCATAGATAGGATTGCGGGTAGCAAAGACCATCCGATTTTTGGGATAGCAATCGCTAAAGTTTAAGATTTTTTGAGCAACTTCAGCGCGATAAACTTCGGGTATTTCATCTAAGCCATCCCAAAGCAATAAAAAATCCCCCTCATTTAATAATTGCTCTAGTACATTGTTAGTTGATAATCCATCTAATACATCTCCAGATAATCCATAGTGGGTAATTTGAGATTTGAGCCATGCAAATGGATTATTTAAAGAATCTGCTCTATGAAAATTATGTAGATCAACTAGCGATCGCAATGGCAAAAACACAGGTAAATAATCAGGCAAAACTTGGTCAGTAATACTTGCTAAAGCCCAATATTTGCTTAATGTGGTTTTACCTATACCCGCTCCTCCAACCAACAAAATTTTCTTATATTCCTCTACAGCCTGATTTGCAGGAATTGATGGTGGATGGAGTTTTGCTAAATAAAAGCGATCATATTGTTCGGGAGGAATATTTGCAAAAGTCTCATTAAGATCTAGATATTGACTACTGGGTAAATTAGTAAATACCTCAATATCTGTATATAGGTCATGTAAATAAAGTGGACTATTGATATCAATTACTCTAAGGCGATCGCATTGACGAATCAAACTAAAAGAGATCTTTTGACGTAGTTTTTGAACAAATTGATTAGATGTTATTAGTAGATCCTCTTGTATATCCTGATTCACGTTAGAGGATGGTAGAGATAAATTATTAGTTAAATCCTGATTCAATTCAGAGGAGAGACTAGAATCACTTAAGTTTATAGATGATGGAACTTCATTATGAGAAATACTATAACCATTACTAGATTCCTCTATATTAGTAGATGTAGAAGTTGCATCTACCTTATCATCTAAAGTTTCTGAAAGTTTATCTAGATGAGAATCTAATGCAATATTTAATTTTGTACAAACTAGGTTATAGGTATTACGGTCAACAATTTCTCCATTCAAAAAGTTCTCAACTAATTGCACTGCAATGCCAAGATCATTTGCCAACTGCAAAGTATCATAGCCACTACGGGTGAGTGCATCCTTTGCAATAACAAGGACTTCTGACGACGCTCTTAGCATCAATGCTACAACCATAGCTCTAATTCCTCATGTTTGAATCATGTTTTTGCAAAGTCTTTCACAACTAAAAGACTTTGCAGGTAGCTTTTAGAAAAGCTTGTATTACAAGATTTTCTAAAAATTATCTGGATTTAGATACAGCATAAAGTGCTGTAATGTGATCGCAAATTGCTTTAATCAATAATATTACTTATTAAGAGAACTTTGACTGAAGTGAGTTTAATTTTGTACAAACTAGGTTATAGGTATTACGGTCAACAATTTCTCCATTCAAAAAGTTCTCAACTAATTGCACTGCAATGCCAAGATCATTTGCCAACTGCAAAGTATCATAGCCACTACGGGTGAGTGCATCCTTTGCAATAACAAGGACTTCTGACGACGCTCTTAGCATCAATGCTACAACCATAGCTCTAATTCCTCATGTTTGAATCATGTTTTTGCAAAGTCTTTCACAACTAAAAGACTTTGCAGGTAGCTTTTAGAAAAGCTTGTATTACAAGATTTTCTAAAAATTATCTGGATTTAGATACAGCATAAAGTGCTGTAATGTGATCGCAAATTGCTTTAATCAATAATATTACTTATTAAGAGAACTTTGACTGAAGTGAGTTTATTGACCTTAGCGATAGATGTGGGTGGAAGTAGTATCAAATCAATCATATTGCGAGACGATGGAACTGCCGCCTCAGAGCGATCTCAAATTCCTACCGCCCATCCCGCAACTCCCGATATAATCGTTTCCCAGTTACTTGATTTGATTAATATACAGGGCGATTATGATCGGATCGCCATCGGATTTCCAAGCGTTGTCGAAAATGGGATCACAAGGGGTGCTATTAACCTACATCCTGATTGGGATGGGTTTAACTTAGCTGAAGTATTACAGAATAAGTTGGGTAAACCAATTAGGATTGCCAATGATGCGGATGTACAGGGTTGTGGCGCGATCTCAGGGCAGGGCGTGGAGCTAGTAGTTACTCTGGGTACTGGCTTCGGATCATCACTTTTTCTCGATGGGAAGTTACTTCCTAATTTAGAACTCGGTCAACATATTTTTCGCGATCGCGATACCTACGAGGATTGTTTGGGGCAAGCCGCACTAGATCGTATTGGTGTTGAGATTTGGAATATCCAATTAGCTGAAGCGATCGCCTCACTTTATAAGTTATTTAATTTCGACAAAATATATTTAGGTGGTGGTAATTCACGCTTAGTTAAAGTTGAGCTACCACCAAACTTATCAAATAAAGTCGCGATCGTTTCTAACGACTTGGGATTGATCGGTGGATTAGCTTTATGGCGATTTAGCTAAACATAGTACCAATATCTAAAACAAAATTTGGTAAGACACTTTCTCCAGAAAGAGTTTGGGGATTATCCAAAATCTCAACGGGTTGCCCTTGGCGATAGATGGCAACTCGTCTATATTTTGGATCGATCAACCAAGCCAAAAGACAACCATTGTCCATATATTCTTCCATTTTTACTTGCCCCTGTTTCCATGAATCACTAGGAGACAAAAGCTCAATGAGGAATTCAGGACAGATAGGTAAAAATCCTTTGCGCTGCTCAGGAGTAAGCGATTCCCATTTTGCCAAGGAAATCCATGCAGCATCAGGTGAACGATCGCTACCCTTCGGTAAACTAAACCCAGTTGATGAATCAAAGGTTTTACCAATTGTTTGATTTTTAGTTAAAGACCGATTCCACGCAACAAGTTCATAATTTAGTTCTGAGTTAAAACTACCAGTTTCACCACCTGTTGGGGATATGACGATCAATTCTCCTTTAGCTGTACGCTCTAGTTTCATTTCAGGATTTGCCGCACAAAGCTTGATAAACTCTTCGCGAGTCAGCGTAATTACTGGGCTGAGATCGAGGGTTTGAAAGTTCATGATTGTTTAATCCCATAAAATAGCTTAGGCAAGAAATTCCCTGCTTATAGCGTTTTCCAGCTTAGTGAATTACGGTTTAAACTCCTCGCCTTTGGGAGAGAAACTAAACTTTCTGGAACTAAGTAATCAGGAAATTTTTTGAATTATTCGGTAACAAGTCGCGAGACAGAGAGGGTGTCACACATTTTTTTGATTTGATTGCAAACACGATCAAATTGGTGACGATCGCTAATATCAATACTTAAATCAATAATTGCCGCTTTACCTTTTTTGGTCTGCACATTTGCCTTACGGACATTAATCTTGTTATCGGAGAGGCGAGTCAAAATATCTCGTAGTACACCTACCCGATCTATGGTTTCTACGCGAATATCAATGGGATAGGTGATAACTTGATCATTCTCTTTGCGCTGATTCCATGCCACATGCAGAAGGCGATCGCTAGGGATACTCGCTAAATTATTACAATCATTGCGATGGATCGTAATCCCGCGATTACTACCTAAAGACACAACTCCCGTAATTGCTTCCCCAGGGAGAGGCGCACAACAGCCTGCGATCGAGTAAACCATTCCCTCTAGTCCTAAAATTGGCGATTTAGAATTGTGGTTATGATTAGGCTCATGGCGAGCTTCATATTTTTGGGGATTGATATAACGCTCGCTATGCTGATGCTCCCGCAATTTATTAACAACAGCATTAACCGACGTTTCGCCATAGCCAATTCCTGCGATCAAATCTTCAACGGTGTGATAGTTGCATCGCTCAGCAAGTTTGAGCATCTGGTCGGATTTGAGCAGAGCTTCTAAGCCATTTTTGCCCAATTCTCGCTCTAATGCACTGCGACCGAGGGCAAGATTTTCCTCACGACGCGATCGCTTAAACCATTGCCGAATTCGAGATTTTGCGGAACTGGTCGCGACAAAATTAATCCAGTCAGTACTAGGGTGGGCATTATTTTGCGTCAGAATCGAAACAATATCACCATGCTTAAGGGGACGATGGAGAGGAACCATCACACTATTGACTAGCGCGCCTGAGCAATGATTCCCCACTTCTGTATGTACCCGATAGGCAAAATCTACAGGAGTTGCACCCCTTGGCAAACAGTACACATCGCCCTTGGGACTAAAGACATAAACCTCACTATCAAATAAATCTTCCTTGACGCTGTCTAAATATTCCTGAGGATCTTTCAGTTCGCGCTGCCATTCCACCAACTGACGCAACCAAGTAAATTTCTGGTCATCTCCCTTGAGGGGCTTGCTCGTAGAGTTGCTCTCTTTATATTTCCAATGAGCCGCAATCCCATAGTCAGCGATATGGTGCATTTCCCATGTGCGAATCTGCACTTCTACAGGCTGTCCCTTTGGTCCAATTACCGCAGTATGTAGAGACTGATAGCGGTTCGGCTTGGGCAAGCCAATGTAATCTTTGAAACGTCCGGGGATTGGGCAAAAGTGATCATGGACAACCGCGAGAACGCGATAGCATTCCTCTTTACTATTGACGATCACCCGCACCGCTTGAATATCGTAAATCTCGTTATATTGTTTCTGTTGGCGTTCCATTTTGCGGTAAATGCCATACAGATGTTTGGGTCTACCACTAATTTCAAAGTCTTCTAGTCCCATTGCTTTTAGGCGATCGCCTAATACCTTGGTTACTTCCACCAATTGCTCGTTACGGCTCTCATGGGTCTCAGCAACCAAAGACTCCATCATTTGATATTTTTCTGGCTCAATATATTTAAAGGCGATATCTTCCAGTTCCCACTTAATCTGCCCTAAACCAAGGCGATTAGCTAAAGGGGCAAAAATCTCTCTGGTTTCCCTAGAAATTAAAACTTGTTTCTCAGGACGTAGATGTTCCAGAGTGCGCATATTGTGCAGGCGATCGGCAAGCTTGACAATGATTACACGGATGTCCTGTGCCATCGCCAGAAACATCCGACGAAAGTTTTCGGCTTGACTTTCAGTTTTACTCTCAAAACTCAGCTTTGATAACTTCGTGACCCCTTCAACTAACTGCCTGACTTCTTTACCAAACTTTTCTTCAATTTGCTCGCAAGATACCTCAGTATCCTCAACTACATCATGCAAAAAGCCTGCGGCAATCATGGCATTGCTGCCACCTAAATCCTTCAAAATCGAAGCAACTGCGATCGGATGCAATATATATGGCTCCCCCGAAGCGCGGCATTGACCATCATGCAGCCGATAGGCAAAGTCTAAAGCGCGACAAACAACATCCTCATTCTCTAAGTTATCTCCCCTCTGTGACTTTTCCCAACAACACCGCAACCATTCTGGAATCCACGCACCCACTACTTCATCGCATTTTCGCGCTTTTTCATAATCTAGAGACTGACCTAGACGTTCTACTGGAGCTTCAGCTAATAATGTCATCGGAGTCATTGGTTCAAGTTCCCCTTAGCAGAGATATTTATATAAGATTTCCATAACCTTATTTTAAACTTTATGTCAACTATGCTACTTTGTCTTTAGATTTGCACTAAATAACAGCAAAAATATTAAAAAATCATAAAGATATAGCATTTATCCCAAGGAATTAGGGGTAAAACTTGCCTAAACTGCCAATTTTTAGATATTAAACAATCATCGGCTTACTTAAGCGATCGATCTTTTTGCATAAAGTTAAACGATGAATATCGCTATCCCACTGCACATGATCAAAAATCTTGCGCAGTATATAAAAGCCTCTACCACATTCCAAGTCATGACATGGAGTTGGTTCATCTTTTCCAACTTCAGAAGATTGTGGTTCAAGTCCCTGATCAGTAATGATCCACCAGTACATTTGCGACACAATCGAAAATTTAACCGTGATCTGTTTACATGGATCTAGAGAATTTCCATGTTTTACTGCATTTACCAAAGCCTCTTGTAAACCAAGCCGTAGTTCTGGCTGCCATTCTGACGGTACTTCGTCAAGCAACAAGTCCAGCACTGGGGCAAGATAGAGAGTTGAAGTAAAACTGAGATTACTCCACTTACGTCCCACGGGACGGACAGGTGTCACAATCACGCCCTTTTAGCTCCTCTGAGAATAACTGCTATAGCCTGATGTGGTTTCGGTTGCAAGAATTTACCCTGTAACCAGCCCACAATGGAATTCATTAAATTCACGATCGCCATACAATAGTAATACTTCCTATTCTAGCGAAAAAATCTTTCCAAAGAAGTATGACCTTTACGCAACGCAAAACTTCTCCCTTTAATCCCACCGAAAACATGCGCACTATGGGCAAGGGGATGCGAGCCGCAATTTTATTTTTGCTGGGCGTATTGATGCTGCTGGGAATTTTAGGGGGGCGACTATTTTATTTACAACTAATTGAGGGCGATCTCAATCAACAACTTGCAGAAAATAATCGGATTCGGCTCATTGCCAAACCACCTGAGCGTGGTCGTCTGTTTGATCGCAAAGGTAATATTCTTGCATCTAGTCGGTTAGCCCATGTGGTTTATCTTTGGCCAATTGCCCAATCCAAAGAAAAATGGGAACCAATCATTAATCGTTTAGCAGAGTTGATGGGAGTTCCCGCCCAAAACATTACCGATAAGTTAGAACAAGAGGGGTATAACTCACCCAATTTAGTCAGAGTCTCCACAGCCATTAGCGCTAAACTTGTGACGGTTCTCTCAGAGCATAGCCTCGAATTACCAGGGGTAAAGGTAGAGCCAGAAGCAGTACGCTACTACCCCAATGGCGATATGGCTGCCCATTTGCTTGGCTATACAGGAGAACTAACCGCCGAAGAGTTGCCCAAATTGCGCGAAAAAGGCTATCGTCCGGGGGATGTGATTGGTAAAGCAGGTGTAGAGTATGCCTTTGAGAAGATGTTGCGTGGTGAATGGGGTGGTCAACAGGTAGAAGTTGATGCCTTTGGTAAGGTATTGCGAATTTTAGGTCAAAAGCCACCCAAAGCAGGAAATGCTGTCAAATTAACCATCGATCTCGATTTAGAAAAAGCCGTTGAGAAGATTTTAGGGGAGCAGCAGGGCGGCATCGTGGCGATGAATCCTAACAATGGCGAAATCTTGGCAATGGTCAGTCATCCAGCTTTTGATCCCAATTTATTCTCTGGCAAAATCTCTGAAGCAACATGGAAACGACTCCAAGAAAAAGATCACCCCTTTGTCAATCGCACTCTACAGGTATATCCCCCCGCAAGTACCTTTAAGGTTGTGACGATGACTGCGGCTTTAGAGAGTAAAGCTTTTGGAACAAATGATGTCTTACCAACCTATCCATACCTTGATGTGGGAGGCTTCCAGTTTTGGGATCATAACAAGGCAGGCTTTGGCACGATTGGTTTCTATGAGGCGATGGCCTATAGCAGTAATACCTTCTTTGGTCAGGTCGGCATGCGAGTGGGTGAAAGGACTCTTGCTGAATGGTCACATAAGTATGGCTATGGCGAATATTCGGGCATTGAAATTAAAGAGGAAGAGACTAAAGGTACAGTTCCCGATCCAGAGTGGAAGCAGAAAGTGGTGGGCGAACCTTGGTATGTGGGCAATACCCTAAATATGTCGATTGGTCAGGGTGATGTCCAAGCCAATCTTTTGCAGGTTTCGATGATGACCTCTGGGGTCGCCAATGGCGGCTTTAAGATCAGACCGCATTTGCTCCTTGAAGATAATGATGCTAAGGAATGGAAACAGTCCCTAAATATATCTCCAACCAATTTAGCAGCCTTACAAAAAGCTCTCAAATCAGTATTTGAGTTTGGAACGGCTTCATCTCTAAGTTCTGCGGAAATTGCGATGGCTGGTAAATCTGGTACGGCACAAGATCCACCACGTCCTAACCATGCTTGGTTTACTGTGTATGCCCCCTTCGAGAAACCTGAAATTGTGGTGACAGTATTTGCAGAAAATGCTGGTGGTGGTGGTGGTAGCGCGATCGCTGCTCCTCTCGCAGTTCAGACGGTAGAAGCCTATATGCAAATCAAAAAGCAAGGCAATTCACCAAATAATCCCCCAGTTCCAAAAGTAACCAATTAAAAAAGGGCGGCACTCAGTGCCGCCCTTTTTTAATTGGTTTAAACTAGATTTTCTTCAACCAGCTAAACATGGAGCGTAGCTCTTTACCAACGGACTCGATTTGATGCTCAGCTTCTTGACGACGCATTGCGGTAAATCCGGGCTTACCAGCTTGGTTTTCAAGAACGAACTCACGCGCAAATTGACCAGATTGAATTTCCGAAAGGATCTTCTTCATTTCTGCCTTGGTTTCGGCATTAACGACGCGAGGTCCACGGGTGTAGTCGCCATATTCTGCGGTGTTGGAGATGCTATAGCGCATATTGGACATACCGCCTTCAACCACCAAGTCAACGATCAGCTTAACTTCGTGTAAGCACTCAAAGTAAGCGAGTTCGGGTTGATAGCCAGCTTCAACGAGGGTTTCAAAACCAGCCTTGATCAAAGCGCATAAACCGCCGCAAAGTACTGCTTGTTCGCCGAAGAGGTCGGTTTCGGTTTCTTCACGGAAGGTGGTTTCGAGAACACCGCCGCGAGTGCCGCCGATACCCTTGGCATATGCCATAGCGCGATCGCGTGCTTGACCAGAAGCATCTTGGTAGACTGCGAACAATGCAGGAACGCCTTGACCTTGGGTATAGGTGCGGCGTACCAAGTGTCCAGGACCTTTAGGGGCAACCATGATCACATCAACATCAGCAGGAGGTACAACCTGTGCGAAGTGGATATTGAAACCATGAGCAAAGGCTAGGGTGTCCCCTGCTTTCAGGTTTGGTGCAATTTCGGTAGCATAAATTGCTTTTTGAGTTTCATCAGGCAATAGAATCATAATGAGGTCAGCCGCTGCCGACGCATCAGCTACGGTCTTAACGGTCAAACCATCAGCTTCTGCTTTTTGCCATGAGGGACTGCCTTGATATAACCCCACGATGACATTCACGCCGCTATCTTTGAGGTTGAGGGCATGGGCGTGACCCTGAGAACCGTAGCCAATAATTGCGACCGTCTTACCCGCTAAAAATTCAAGATTTGCGTCCGTGTCGTAGTACATCCGAGCCATAGTGTGGTTATCTCCGAGACAAGAATTAAATAAGTGTAGAGTGAAAGTTGGTTTGTAAGGTTTATTGTCAATTGGCTTCAAACACTTTTTCTAGTCTAACAAAAATCGTCCCTCTAAAGAAATAAATTTAACGTCAGTTCGGGTTAAGCTGGCAAATGTTAAAAGCCCAAAAGTAAAAGCCTTGCTAAGCAAGGCTTTTACTTTTGGGCTTTTAGAGAGGGTTTGCGTAGCAAACCCTCTCTAAAAGCCCCGCACTGCGTTAAATTTATAGTCTTATTTAGACAAAGGCAGCGCAAAGCGCTGCTTTTGTCTATGGGTTATCAATGCTGCGATCGCCATATTTCTAAAAAGTCATTAATTTCTTGCATTAGCCATTCTTTTTCCACTCGACTCAAACCCGACCCAAATTTGTGGGAATAGACACCTTGATTTAGGCATAACTGCATGACAGGTTGATTGTTGACTTCATAAAAACTCTTTAGCTCTAGGGGGCGCAAATCTTGAGTTTTACCCTGTATACGTCGCTTTGCACCGAGAATATCCCATTCAAGACTGAAATTGCGATCGCCGATCAGAAGATGCACTTTACCAAATACCGTTGATAAAGCCGTATAAGCCATGCCAATACCCACAAGCCAAAATGGTATCGAGAATAGGGCAAAAAATCCTGCTCTCGAAGCCAAGGATGTCCAAAACACCAGAAAGCCATTCCAGCAAATTGCAAATATTAATAAACTGACACCTTCACCTCGCCCTCCTGTTGGTGGTATATCAATTTCTAAAAAATAGTCAGTCTTTTTCAGTTCGATCCGACTACCGAGGGGCTTTTCATAGCGACGTTGAGAAACTGGGCGATCGCCTGTTTGATTGAGTAAATGCTGAATATCAAGAGCCTTAATGCGTTGCTCGATGGGTGGTAAATTTTTAGGGGTTTGTAAAGCTCTAAGAGCTTGTCTGGCAGTACTAAAACGATCCTCGATCGCAGGTTCGATCATTTTTTCGAGCCAATCGGCAAAGTGCGGTGAAATATCCACAGAATCACGGAAGTTAATTTTGAATCTGACCTCAGGCAAGTCCGCAGGCGATCGCCCTGTCAGTAAAAATAAAATTGTTGCACCGAGTGCATAGAGATCGGTGGCAGGTAATGACTTTCCACGAAATTGTTCGGGCGGCATATAGCCATAAGTCCCAACGATCGTACTACCGCCTATTTGGGTATTGCGATAGGTATCTTGCACTGCACCAAAATCAACAAGGGCAATTTTGCCATTGGGTTGCCGAATTAGATTTTGGGGTTTGATATCGCGATGTACTACGGGTGGCTTCAGTTCATGGAGATAGATCAATACATCAAGAACTTGTTCTGCAATTTGTTTAATGTCAGATTCGCCGCCATGCCATCCATTGGCAATTTCCTGTGCAAGCGATCGCCCCTCTACTAATTGCTGCACGATGTAAAAATCGCGATCGCTTTGATGATCGATCTGAAAATAGTCTAGGTAACGGGGAATAGCAGGATGATCAAGTTGGGCTAAGACCTTGGCTTCCCGTTCAAATAGCTCTAATACTTTCCATTCATTCATCCGCCGCAGCGATAAAGCCTTAAGTGCAACGAGATCGCCCGTTTGCAAATCCTCAGCAGCATAAGTGATACCAATTCCCCCCTGTCCCAAAACATGAGAAATACGATAACGTTCTTGAACTATTTCCCCAGTTTGATGTAGTTCTGTCACAAAATTTCCCTAAATCAATATTATTCAGATGTTGTGTTGTAGTTAGATCTCATCATCTAAATCAACACCCAACTGCCGTAGCTTCTCTGCAAGCCGATCAGCCCGTGCTTTTTCCTGTAACGCCTGCTTATTAGCTACTTCTACCCTTTGATTAGCCGTTTCTGCTCTTTGATTAGCCTCCTGCGCGGCGATGTATAACTCTTCAGGAGTGAGCAACTTCTCTCCATTATCGAGACGGTAAAAAACGATCAGATATTCTTCAGCTTGTACTCTTAGTTGCAAAACTTGGCTGCAATTGTCGCTGATGGGCTTATATATATCATCCTCATTCAGTCGAAAACCTTGCAACTTTTCGGCAACCCATTCACCATAGGGATCGAATAGCCAATATTCCGTAACCCCTAATTGCTCATATAGCGTCTTCTTAAAGTTCCAATCTACTTCTTTTGTCCCTGCGGATGTTACCTCAAAGATAATTGCAGGAGTTTGCTTTCCCTCCCAAATTTTATAATTATCATAGAGTCGTTTCTCAATATCGAAAACTACCATCACATCAGGTGCAACTCTAGCTCTGGGATTGCCCTCAATGTAATAGAGAAATTGATCGGCAAAGACCACCGCTTGCTGATCCTGTAAATACAGTCTCAAGAGAGCAAGGGTCATCAGAATTGCTAAAACATGTTGTTGGGTTTCTGCCAAGGGTTCTCTATCGGAACTGGGATAGACAATTTCTGAGGTTGTGGGGATGACAGCCTGTACTTGGTTGGTGATTTGAGGTTGCGATCGCTGATCGGTGATAGCTACCATAGGTCTCACGGGGAGGAACTTAACTTTAATTATAGAGAGATTCAGATTGATCGCGACTAATTAAACCCAAACTATTGGGCATCCCGCTAAGCGGGATGCCCAATAGTTTATTCATACAAAAACACAAGATTTAGTTAATGCTTTTTGTAATAGATTTTGATAACTTTGATCGTCAATTTCATAGGCTCCAAATCTTGCTAAATGCGGATTCATTAACTGAGCATCAAATAAACCATAACCCCGCGATCGCAAATGCTCTACTAACTTCACCATTGCCACCTTCGAGCCTTCAGGAATTTTAAAAAACATCGACTCACCAATAAATACGCCACGAATGGCGATCCCCAGAATTCCGCCTGCTAACTTGTCTCCTTGCCATGTCTCAAAACTATGCGCCCAACCTGCTTGGTGCAAATTAAAATATAGCGATCGCAGTTCGTTGGAGATCCATGTCGTTTCGCGATCAGCACAGCCTTCTACAACCTGCTCAAAGGCACTATCAATTTTGACCTCAAAGCGATTTTGATTGATTGCCCGCTGCAAAGATTTGGGATATCGAAAGCGATCGTCAAGGGGGATCAAGGTGCGTTCATTCGTGTAATACCACTCAATCGGCTGCCCATCACCTTCGGCCATCAAAAAGTAGCCTTGGCTATAACCGTCAATAACGCTGCGGATATCAAATCTTTCCACAAATAGATTTCCAGCTCGCAAGTAAAGAATTTAATATTGCAATCTATTTTAAAGTCTCTTTACAAATCAACATAGTTTTTTGTCTAATCCTCATCTGCGAAAGCAGACAATTAGCTGAAAAACTACTCAGTATTTACATCAATTAGCGCATAAAAAATATAAGACTTTTACCAAAGCGAAAACGGTCAAAAAAATAAATGGCTCACTCAATTTAAGTAGAATTACTTATCTAGAGTGAACCATTTATTTCTATAAATTGTTCTTAAATTTGGTATTGAAGTTCAGAATCTTTAAATTAGCCGATTCCGTTTGAATGTTTATATTCTGCAAGATCTTGATCAAAAACTGGGATCGCTTAATGTTTTCTTTATAATTCCAGCCAGCTATTTTACCTAAGTTTAAATACCCACATTCAAAATCTTGATAGCCCTAGATCCCCATATAAGTGAGTAAAAATACTGGGATTTTTGGTGTGGTTATCCCTAATTGACAAAATTAATACCAGTTAAAATGAAATTATCAAGAATTTGCATAAAAATAAGTGGTTTCTTGAAGCTAGGTATAAATAACCATTTGCTCTGAGAAACCACTTATTTGGTTAGTAGTTTATTAAGTTTGTATTTAAATTCAGAGCCTATATATAAGCTGGCTCCGTTTGAATGATCCTATTTTGATCGAAAATTTGACACTTGCAGGATCACTTAATATTTTCTTTACAGTTAATTCTCTAAACTTAAAGCTTAAGTATTTGTACTTAGTCTTTAAGTGATTCTCAATTTGTTTTGGGCGATATTAATTAACATATTTATTAATTTGGACACTTATTTATTGCTGGTTTGTTTATTAAATTTACTGATTCTTTAATATTGATTTTTATATAGATTTATCTCTTTTTATATCAATACATATCATTTGCGTAACAAAGTTTTTTAAAAGCCCCATAGGTACGGAAACACGCACTCTTTAGCAAGGTAGAACCGATCCCGCTAAAAATCTAGACACTCTAAGATATTCCCAGATAAGCAAATAACCGATAAATCATCATTCAAGTCGTACTTGAGTTGTAATTTTCAATTTGTCTAAACACCACAGGAGGTAACTCGCGATGCAACCAACTAATCCAAATCAATTTACCGAAAAAGCATGGGCGGCGATCGCAAGGACACCCGACGTGGTGAAAGCAGCCCAACAACAACAAATAGAGCCAGAGCATTTACTAAAATCCTTGCTAGAGGAAGAAGGGCTAGCATCAAGTATTTTTAGCAAAGCGGGGATCAATATTCAGCGTTTACGCGATCGCACTGATGAGTTTATTAATCGTCAGCCTAAAGTATCTAGCTCAAATAGTGCAGTTTATCTAGGCAAAAACTTAGATGTATTACTAGATCGTGCCGACAAGGAACGTAAAAGTTTTGGCGATGAGTTTATTTCCATCGAACATATTTTGCTGCCCTATTGCAAAGATGATCGCTTCGGAAAAACCCTATATCAAGAAATGGGACTCGATGAAGCCAAGCTCCGTAATATTATTCAGCAAGTCCGAGGCAATCAAAAAGTGACAGACCAAAATCCTGAGAACAAATACGAAGCATTAACCAAATATGGTCGTGATCTCACCGAATTAGCCCGTGAGGGCAAGCTTGATCCCGTAATTGGTCGTGATGATGAAATTCGCCGCACGATCCAAATTTTGTCGCGCCGCACCAAAAACAATCCTGTCCTAATTGGTGAACCGGGTGTGGGTAAAACAGCGATCGCTGAAGGTTTAGCCCAACGCATCCTCAGTGGTGATGTTCCTGAATCTTTACAGGGGCGTAAGTTGATTGCCCTCGATATGGGTGGACTAATTGCTGGTGCAAAATATCGCGGTGAATTTGAGGAAAGACTAAAAGCTGTCCTCAAGGAAGTGACTGAATCAAGTGGACAATTTATTCTCTTTATCGATGAAATCCATACCGTAGTCGGTGCGGGTGCAACACAGGGTGCAATGGATGCAGGTAACTTGCTGAAGCCAATGCTAGCTCGTGGTGAGTTGCGTTGTATTGGTGCAACTACCCTCGATGAATATCGCAAATATATTGAGAAAGATGCTGCCCTTGAGCGTCGCTTCCAACAGGTATATGTCGATCAACCAAATGTTGAAGATACAATCTCAATCCTGCGTGGTCTGCGCGATCGCTACGAGTTGCATCATGGCGTAAAAATCTCGGATACGGCGCTGGTAGCGGCGGCAACCCTTTCTAATCGCTATATTAGCGATCGCTTTTTGCCAGACAAGGCGATCGATCTCGTCGATGAAGCTGCGGCGAAGTTAAAAATGGAAATCACCTCTCAACCTGAAGCCCTTGATGAAATCAATCGTAAGGTGATTCAGCTAGAGATGGAGTGCCTCTCTCTAAAAAAGGAAACTGATCGTGAGTCCCTAGATCGTCTCGAAAAACTGAACAAGGAACTGGGCGACTTAAAGGAAGAACAAACCACCCTCAAGGCTCAGTGGGAAGCTGAAAAACAGGTAATCGATAATATCCGCAAACTGAAGGAAGCAATCGAGCATGTCAATGTCGAAATTCAGCAATCGGAACGTGACTATGATCTGAATAAAGCTGCCGAACTCAAGTATGGCAAGCTTACCGATTTACAACGTCAATTAGAAATTGCTGAGGTCAATCTCGAAGAAGCCAAAACGTCAGGGCGATCGCTATTGCGCCAAGAAGTCACCGAAGAAGACATTGCTGAAATCATTTCTAAATGGTCGGGTATACCCGTTAGCAAGCTGGTGGAATCGGAAAAAGAAAAACTCTTGCAATTGGAAAATGTTCTCCATGATCGCGTCGTTGGACAAGAGGAAGCAGTAACAGCGATCGCCGATGCCATTCAGCGATCGCGGGCAGGACTCGCCGATCCGAACCGTCCGATCGCCAGCTTCATCTTTTTAGGTCCCACGGGTGTCGGTAAAACTGAACTTGCTAAAGCCCTTGCTGCCTATCTCTTCGATACCGAAGACTCGATGGTGCGGATTGATATGTCTGAATATATGGAGAAACACAGCGTTTCCCGTTTAGTCGGCGCACCTCCCGGATATGTCGGTTACGAGGAAGGCGGACAATTGACTGAAGCCGTGCGTCGTCGTCCCTATGCCGTAATTCTCTTTGATGAAATTGAGAAAGCCCACCCCGATGTATTTAACATCATGCTGCAAATCCTCGATGATGGTCGTGTTACTGATTCTCAAGGTCGCACCGTTGACTTTAAGAATTCGATTATCATCATGACCAGCAACGTTGGTTCGCAATTCATTCTCGATATTGCGGGGGATGACTCTAAGTATGAAGAAATGCGTGATCGCGTGATGGAGTCGATGCGCTCTAGCTTCCGTCCCGAATTCCTTAACCGTATTGATGAAATTGTAATCTTCCATGCTCTCCGCCGTGACGAATTGCGCCGTATCGTTAAGCTGCAAGTCAAGCGTTTAGAACAACGTTTAGGCGATCGCCGCATGACCCTCAAACTTGCCGATGCTGCCCTAGACTTTATTGCGGAAGTTGGCTATGACCCTGTATACGGTGCGCGTCCACTCAAACGGATCATTCAGCGTCAACTAGAAACTCAAATTGCGAAGGGAATCTTGCGTGGTGACTATACTGATGGCGACACAATTTTTGTCGATATCGAAAATGAGCGTCTTGCCTTCAGACGACTTTCTGGAGATCTAATCACTGTTTCTTAAAAGAGAAGGGGCGCATTGCGCCCCTTCTCTATGACTATCTTGCGGTTAAGCTAGAGCCAATACCTTGGAAAAATAACCATGATAGAAAGAAGTTACTAATAAAGATAGAAAGTAGAGCCGTAACGACAGCAGTGGTGGTAGACTCACCGACACCCTTTGCCCCACCTGTAGTCGTTAATCCCCATGTTGTACCAATCGTAGCAATTAGGACACCAAAGATACTGGATTTGATGAGGGCAGCGATTAAGTCCCAAGGCTTGAGTAAGTTCTGAACAGAATTGAGAAACATCGTTGGGGAAATGGCATACATCGCTTGCGAGAGAAACAATCCGCCCGCCATACCTGTTAAAAAGCCTAAAATTGTCAAGATTGGCAGCATTAGCAAACAGGCGATCGCACGGGGAGTCGCCAAATAATCAATGGGATTGGTGCGTAGCATATAGAGCGCATCAATTTGCTCAGTTACCTGCATCGTGCCAATTTCCGCTGCAAAAGCTGAACCAATCCGACCTGCAATAATTACGGCTGTTAATACAGGAATTAACTCACGGGCTAAAGCGATCGCCAAAATTCCTCCGATCGCCTGTTGAGCGCCAAAGTTAATAAATTCTCGCGCTACTTGAATCGTAAATACAGCACCAACAAAGGAAGCCGTAATCAAGGTAATCAGCAGTGATTCTGTGCCAACTATGGACATTTGCTCAATTGTATTGCGCCAATGGAAACGTCGATAGATCAAAATATGGGTAATGATTTGTCCGATCAGGAGACAACTTTGCCCCACTTTAATTAGCCAGCTACCAAAATTTCCCATGCCCTAATTTTCCTATGTCATCTCAAATAAGTAGCTGGGCGCAATTAAATAAAACCCTAAAAGCTGTGGTGCACGCGCAGCGTGCGCCACAGCTTTTGGTTCTATTTTTTAATTATGCCTAGCTACTTAGTAGTAGCACAAAGTTTATTGTTTTCATTCTAAGTACATCGACATAATCATAGGAGATTCATGCTAAGACAGAAAATCAGCTTTTATCTTGATGACCTTGCCACACCGATTGGCAAATTAATTAATATTGCGATCGCTTTCCTCGTTCTTGCCTCCGCCACCAGCTTTGTCGCTCAAACTTACCCAATTCCTGATGTTACGCGCTATCACCTCAATTTACTAGATGACATCATTCTGGGGATATTTGTATTTGAATATTTTCTGCGTCTATGGTGCGCTGAGGAAAAGCTGAAATATTTATTTAGCCTCTATGCAATTGTCGATCTTTTAGCGATTTTGCCATTCTTTTTAGGCGCGATCGATGTAGCATTCATTCGGCTTCTGCGGTGGTTTCGGATTTTGCGTCTCATTCGCTTAGTGGAATCGCGATCGCTATTTGTCAACAAGACCGAAGATATCGCGATTTTATTGAGAATACTGTTTACGCTATTTGCGATCGTCTTTGTCTTTTCAGGATTGATTTACCAGATCGAACATCCGACTAATCCCAAATTTCATAATTTCCTTGATGCCTTCTATTTTTCCATTTTTACAATGACAACCGTGGGCTATAGCGATGTGATGCCCAAATCTGATGCAGGAAAATTGACAACTGTAATCATGGTGCTTACGGGGATTGCCCTCATTCCTGTACAGTTAGGGGAACTGTTTAAGCGCTTGATTAAAACTGCTAATCAAAGTGATCGTATTGGTGAAATGAAGGATATTACCTGCTCTGGTTGTGGCTTATCTTTACATGATGCCGACGCTCAGTTTTGCAAGGTATGTGGGACTAAGATTTAATTTGCTATGATGGAATTCTAGAGGCGCAGTATGAGTCCAATCTTTGCAATAGAGAAATTTGAGATAGTCCTAATTATTTTTACTGTTTACCATTATTTATGCAATTACTATGCGTAAGCCCAGCTTCCATTTTTTAGCTACTACATTACTGACATTTGCGACAATTCAGGCGATCGCTCTGGGGTATAGCGATCGCCAGCTAAATACATTGCTTCAGCAAGATCAACAAGCCTACGCTAGAAGTAGTGCGGGACGCAGCAGTGGCGGATCTTTTACTCGTTCAGCACCCTCAAGTTCTAGTAGCAAACCTTCCAGTTCTAGCAGCACATCTAAAACTTCCAGTCCCAACAATTCATCTAGTTCATCATCGCCATCAAGCCCCAGCAGTTCACCTGATAAAGATTCCTTTAGCTCCAATCAGCGACCATCATCAGGTAATACCATCGTTGCTCCTGTAATTATTGATAATGGTTATTCTCGTCCTAACTATTCCAACTCTAATTCCTACTCGTCATATAACTCTAGTTCATCTGGCACGCCTTGGTATGTCTGGCTAATTCTGTTACTAATTGGCGGTACGATTACTTACTTTATTATTCGAGCGCTATTTTTTGGATCTAAGCCTAATGTTGCCAAAGAGTTAGAGAATGACACTGTTACCGTTACTAAGCTCCAAGTGGCGCTCCTGTCTCAAGCGCGTGAAGTCCAATCTCGGTTAACTGAGTTAAGCCTAGAAGTGGATACGGATACTTCCGAAGGCTTACTGACTCTATTACAAGAATCTGCCCTCGCATTGATTCGCACTCCCGAAAATTGGACTCATGTTTGCAGTAGTTCTCAATCGGTAAAGCGTGATCAGGCTGAAGGGATTTTTCAAAAACTTTCCCTCGCCGAACGTAGTAAATTTAGTCACGAATCTTTAGTCAATGTCGGTGGTAGAGTTTCTCAACGCCAAGCACCGATCGCTTCACCTGATAAAGACCCATCGGCATATATTGTGGTCACTTTGCTGATCGGCACAGAGCATGACAAGCCACTCTTTGGCGAAATTAGAAATACTCAAGAGCTACGCACCGCTTTAGAAGCGATCGCTTCTATGCCTGCAAGTCATTTATTAGTATTTGAGCTGCTCTGGTCTCCCCAAGCAGATTCCGATAGTCTCACCTACGACGAGCTACTCACCGAGTACACCGACATGATCCAAATTTAGGTAATGATAGGCGGCGCGAAGCGCCGCCTATCATTACCTAAATCAATCGCTCGCAATTTATTAGGGTGACTGATTTCTCACCCATTTAAACCACTGCGCCACAGAACTCCATCCATTGAGATGCTGTAACTGGGGAGCGTGAGCTTTTACCAAACTATCAACCGATCGCAAAGCTGCAAACTGTAAACCCAAGAAGCTATCAACAGCCGCATAGGGACCTCCTAAAGTTGCGGCTCCTGCGGCATATACCCTTCCTTCGTTATTCCGCAATTCCGCAATTTCAAAATCATTAGTCACACTCAATCGTCCCAAAGCATTGATAGGAATGTTATAGCAATCGAGTAAATCAGCGAATAGAGGATTAGTCTGCACCTTCGCATCTAAACCCGTCGCATCAATAATAAAATCTGCCGTTAATTGCAAGACTCCTTCCATTTGACGCGGACGAATGTAGGTGGCTGTACGGCGATCGCTCAGTTGTTCCACCTTCTCCACATCACCAAAGGTAATCTGATACCAACCCTCATTCAGCCCTGTTTGCACGATCCTTTTCCAGTCATGGCGATCGGCTGTCGTCGTTCCACCCCAATCCTTGAGCAAAGCTTGCCTTGTCTGTGGATCAGCTTCTTCCAACACTGCGCGTAAATCTCCACCCCAACAAGCTTTGGGCCAGTTGAAGGGCTGAAATTCGTAATGATTTTCCACGGTGCGGCGGGCGCGTCCGTAGCTATTGCCTTGGGCTTTGGGCGATCGCATTAAATGTAAGAGATTAATTTTTTGCTGTGGTGATCGCTGTCGTACTTCATAAATACGCTGCACAATCCGCGAAGCGACTATGCCACGTCCACGAATCAACACCGTACCACCATGATTTTGTAAATGCTCGTAAATATGCTCATGTTCCTCATAGCCATTTACCACCGCTCGGAAATCCTCGGTTTCACTGCGATAGGCTTGTAAATCTGGCAAAAACTGAATCGCCGCATAGCCCATCGCCAAATGGAGATATTTGGCGACTAAAAAAGCATGATTCCCACGTCCTAGAGAATAGGCGATCGCATAGCGTCCATCGGTAGTTTTGCGAAGGGAACGTACTCTTCCATAGCGATAGATTTTGTCCCACCCAATACGGCTCGCTTCGCGATCGATGGAATCAAACACATTGCCTGATCGCGGTGTATAGGTTTCGGCTAAATCAGGCTCAGCAAAGACTTGCCAGAGATATCTCAAAGCTGTGTCAACCTTACAGTGAGTGAAGTCATGCCATGCCTCTCTCCATGCGTAACTAGGAAATCCCCAAATATTATCGGGACAGGAATCGGAATTAGAGCGCAGTCTTTCATGTAAAGGAATTTGCGAATTAAGGCAGAGTCTCTTATATCGAGCATAGGGTTGTGGCTCCAAACCAAGGGCAACAATCTGATCCGCCCCCACACCAAAAATCCGCAAATAGTCAGTCCAGATATAACTTCCTAATCCGCCACCGAGCGCTCCGTAGGTTGTCTCATGTACTGGTAGCCCCAAACTATACAAAGATTGAACTTCTACATTCGGTAATTGAAAGAAATCGGGAGGGAATGTTTGAGTAGATTCTAGGCTTTGTCCAGTATTAACAGGCTGTGAACTAGCTGGACTTGCCTCGGACTGGAGCAATCCCGTTTCAGGATGAAAGAGAATTGTCGGAACAGAAGAAGAGAGCTTAACGGTATTACTTGATGAATTATGGGGCGATCCCGTAATAATCGTTTGACTCGTTGATGGCAAATCAAAGGCGATCGCAATTTCATAGCGTCCAATCGTTAAGCGATCTCCACTCGCTAGCACTCTCCGTAATCCCATCCCCTGTTCAATTAATGCCCCATTTACCAAAATCCCATTGGTACTATTTTGATCAATTACTACTACGTTACCCTGCTCGAATACCAGCAAAGCATGATATCGCGACACCGAGCGATCGCTTAGCACTAATGGCGATACCTGATTTCCATCAAGGTCATTTGGTAAAGAAGTTTGCTCCTTGCCAATCGCGATCGGTAAACTCAACTGTAAGCTCTGCTGCTGATTCGTATTGATTTCCAGCCAACTTAACTGAACAAAAATTTGCATGTTATTCAAAATGATGTGTTAAGAGATTTACATCGCAATTCTTTACCTAAGGGTTCTGCAATTTAATAAGGAACCAGATTTTTTGTGGCGCGGCTTCGCCGCGCCACAAAAAATCGGTTCCTTATTTCCCTGTATGTCCCTAAGCAAGAGGCAAAATACTACTGGCAGCGCCAGCTAAGGAAGTACCACACCAAGGACATACGAGGGTTATCTTGTCATAGCTCGAAATCTTAGCGCATTTGAGATTTGGACATTGCAATCCATAGGCTTGCTCGGGATTGTTATGAGGAGTTGGTACAGATTTTTGGGGAGATTGAGTGACGATTTCCGTAATTTGCAAAATTTGATGTCCCAATGCGATCGCACTATTTTGCTGAAGTTCGATTTCTCCCTGCACTAACCGCTTACCGTCAACGACTGGCGGATTGGATTCACGCATATTCCTAAGCCAAAATTTTCGCTTCTGCGGGTCAAAATAAATCACCACATGCAAGCCTGACACTGTGGGATCTGATAAAACTAAATCACACCTTGCAGGGTCACGCCCAACCCGCACCATCGTGAGACCAATTTTATATTTTTTAGTAAGGCCAGCTTCCACCCAAGCCAGTGTTAATTCAGACATAATTGCCCTTAATGCTTGATCCTAAATATAGCGTTTTCCTGTCTTTCCGATAAGATGTTTGTATTCTCGCCGAAGGCGAGAATACAAACATCTTATCGGAAAGACCGAACATTAATTTCCATGACTCCGACATTACTTGGACGATGGCAAACTCGCCTTTTACTTTTGGCAACATTGGGAGTACTCATTACCATTCCCTTTTCTCTGATCAATGGTGATTCGATTTACTTTCAAGTTTTACTATGTATTGCAGTTCTAGGATGTATTTGGGATATTGTCTACAATCTACTCCAGCAAATACGTTGGGATCATGATTGGTCAGCATTGTGGCAATTATCCGCAGGGATTTGGGAAGCTTTTTTCTTTTATGTTCCCTTTAAATTTCTACTCGGTAATGTCTTGAAATTACCTTGGCTCAACTCAGACCTTCCCTTCGACAAATTTTTATTACATTACATATGTATATGGCTAGCTGTCTTTACTGCCTCTCAAACGATCATGCGAGTCATCTTTCCCCGTTGGCGATTTCATGGAGGAGAATGGCTCTAAATCAAACAGGGGATGTATTACACCCCCTGTTCTTAAGTAGCTGGGTGCAATTAAATATAAAGCCCCAAACCCAGTAGCTCACGCTGCGCGTGAGCTACTGGGTTTGATTTTGGGTTTTAATTACGCCCAGCTACTTAGATAAGCTATTTTGCTGATGCAATAATCAGATTTTTTTGAGAAACTAAACACAGCAACATAGATGTTTCGTTAAGCCCATTTGCAGCGAGATTTAGACTGAAAGGTTTGATTCTCGCTATTTTTGTGTTTTGTTTTAGAAATATCAGTTTGCAATCAACATCAATAAACTGATTACTAGCGCCCTACTAGTTTTTAAGATAATTTATTGCAAGTCAATATAGTAACATAAGTTGAGAGATCTGGTCAGAAATTTTTTGCTTTTATGGATGCAACCCTTATTCGTCAACTTGTATGGCTAGACTATCGATTAGCTCTGCTATTTGTTGTTTTTGTCCCTTTTGGATTGTTATGTTGGGCTTTTCGCAGTGACAGTGAGGCAGTAAAGCGATCGCTACTTTTATATTGGCGTGTGGCTAGCCTCTTTCTCATTACGATCTACTTAGCGATCGGTAGTTTACCAATATCCTTTATTTCAGGTATCGTTGCCGAGATTCTCATTGTCTTAGCACTGTGGTTTTGGCAAGATCTTAATGAAGATATTGAAGCTTCTCGCCAAAGTCTGAGACCAGTTTATTTAGGATGGCGTTGGGCAACCACTATTTATTGTGGTGTAAGTATTGTATTAAGGGCATTATTTGCTAACTGTGCCTTTACCTCAATTGATAAACTTAGCGATACTTGCAAAATTTGGTTCGAGCCACCTCTAAGTTTTAGCGCTACATTTCATCATGGAATGCCTGTAGAAAACTTGGCATTTTTTGGAGCAGTTGGGGGCATTGTTTATGGTCTATACCTATTCTCCTTTCTCGCCTTTAGTCTGCCCAAAACAGGCAGAATCGCATTTCGTGACTAATTTGTACTACAGCGCTTTTTCGCTGACTTAAATTTTTGAAAGTGCGGCTTTGCCGCACTTTCAAAAATTTCTCTCGGTTTTAAGCTTTAACAGACTGCAAAGAAAGGTAGCGATTTACCACATTTCTTGATAAGAAAAGCCTCGCATTGCGAGGCTTTTCTTATGGTCTATATTGATTGGGATAACGAACCCTTGCCCCTGTCCATAAAAGCTTTTGACGTAGCGCTTGATAATAGGAATATTCTTCACGTAAAACGATAAACTGCGCCTGACAATCTGACATCCGAATATCAACTCTCTGCCCGGGGAACACTGAAGTAGCGATCACTCCGTCTGTCCATAATTTCAAACTAAAGTCATCGGTAGTCAGTGACCAAATGCTCACCGTTAGTTTTGGCGGAATCACGATCGCCCGACTCGATAGGCTCAAGGGACAAATTGGTGTAATCGCGATCGCGTGCATTCCTGAATGCACAATGGGACCATTTGCCGCCACCGTGTAGGAGGTCGAGCCTGTGGGTGTTGCCACAATCAGCCCATCACCATGATATTGATCGACCACTTCACCATCGATCTCTAGTTCTAAAGATGCTGTCACCATGCGATCGGGAGAGGCAGGCTTAACACACATTTCATTGAGACACAAAAAAGGACCGCAGGGCTGCCCCATTCTGCTCCCTAAACCTTCATCAACATTGATGACCCGCGCTTCGAGCATCATCCGCCGCTCGATCGCAAAGCGATCTGATAATAGCCTTTCCCAGATTTCCTTAGTATTGCCACATTCCTCGATCGAGTGGGTCAGAAAGCCTAGATGTCCACCGACATTAATCGCTAAAATTGGTACTTGCAATCTTGCCAAATATCTCGCCGCCCCCAAAGTTGCCCCATCGCCACCTAAGACAACGGCTAGATCAATTTCTTGGTGCATGGATTCTAGAAACACAGGATAGGGATTATCGGTAGCTCCCGTTGGACCAATTAAGACTTTGACTCCAAGTTCTTCTAGCTCACAGCTACATCGCTCTGCCCACATTTTGCCAATTTGACTACCCGACTTATAGGCGATTATTGCTTTACGAATCTTCACGAATGCCTCTCAAATTGGGATGTAGTGATGAGCAGGATAGGTGACGCTAAGCGGCATTTATCCTATATATCTGGAATGGAATGCTTTCATGTTATAGCAATTGATATTTTTAAGTAGAGTTAACAAACTGCTTCTAATTAATCTAAGAAATATTGCGGGTTTCGCATTGGCGTGGAGCACCAAGAGCGTTACGAAGCAAGTCTTCTATGGCTATAACTGGTGGATAAATGGCGGAATTTGTCTTGATTCTGATGGATTCTGGTGGATATTGTCATAACTTTTTATCAATTCATGAAAATTAATGATACAAAAAACAAATTTTTGAGATAAGATTTGACACTAGGTAAAATTCTTTGTGTGAAGGGTAAGTCATGAGTCAGGCAGGATTTGGCGATTCATCACCACAAGAGAGCATCAATCCATTGATCTCGGAACCGCAATCCCAATCTCAGAGTTCATCATCCAACGTACTGGGAGAGCCATCTACTCTGCTTAATACTTTGCCCCGACAAGTTTTAGAGCAAGAGCTACAGTTTTGCAATGAGCGCAGTCAACAGGCGCAAGTTTTGTTGCGTCAGGCTCAAGAACAATTGCAGCTTTCACAATTAGTGATCCAACGACAGGAAACACTAACTCTGACCCTGCAAGCAAGGATTGATCAACTAGAGCGTGAATTGCAAGATGTGCATACCAACTGTGACGAGTTGCGCGATCGCCTCAAGCGTCAACAACATCACACATCTCAACTAAAAGCTGCCCTCGAACGCTGCCTTGACACAGCCACACCTGCCCCCAAGGATATGGCGCTTTCGGCTTTGGAATCTTGGTCGATCGCCAAACTCTCTGACGAAAAAATTACTCCTGTCGAAGCAATTAATGACTCACCTTTACAGAATGTAGTCAAAATCAACCCTGCTCCTCAGCCCATCGAAATAACTGAAACTCAAGAAATCACCGCTTCCAGTCAAGCATCCCCAGAACCTGAAACTATTGAAGAACCCATCAGCTTATCCATCCCTGCTAAGAATCAACCAATCTCACCTCTGATTATTAGACCTCACAAAGCTTCACAAGGTTCACCAATTGCACCTAATTTACCGAAGTGGAAACCGAGCTTTGTATCTGAACAGAAGGAAGAGAGAGAAGAATGCTCAATAGAAATTGCCTCACAAGTAGAGCAGAAAGTTCTCTCTTTCCATGAAAGCAATCCTACTGTCACTAATGATTTACCATCTAATGAGTCGGCAATCTCTTCAGGGTCGGTAGTAAAAAGTTCGCCAATGATGTCTACCGTAGTTGCGCCTAAGTTTATCCAAGCTTTATACGGTAATGCTAATCAAGAAATCGAAGAGCCTACTCAATTAGCGATCGCCAATTCTGCTCCTCGTAAAGCCGTGACATCGTTAGCCGCAGTGCAGCTTCCCCAGTTCCCACCATTGCCGCGCCGATGATTGGTTTTTTACGTGGTGCGATCGCTGCCTGCAAAGCTGCTGACAGTTCTCGAAAAAATACGCCTACCTATTGGCTAACCCTCGATGTGCAGGGTGTTGGTTACGATATTCAAATTACGGCTAGTGCGGCGGGTAAGTTACCGCCTGTAGGCGAAGAAACACAGGTATTCACCCATTTGCTTGTCCGAGAGGATCAAATGATTCTGTTTGGATTTCCCACTCTCGCCGAGCGTGAGCTATTTCGCCAATTAATCAGTGTTTCAGGGATTGGCACACAAGTGGGCTTAGCTCTATTAAATAGTTTAGGAATTCAAGATCTGGTTAAAGCGATCGTTTCGGGCAATACCAGAGTGTTAAGTTTAACTCCGGGAGTGGGGACTAAGACTGCGGAAAGACTTGCATTAGAACTAAAAACGAAACTTGCGGATGGTCGCCTAGCTCAGGTTGGCTCAACGCGATCGCCAAGCAGTATTTTAAGTGTGGCGCTCCAAGAAGAATTAGAGATGACTTTGCTAGCTCTCGGTTATACGCCTACGGAAATTAGCAATGCGCTCAAGGCGATCGCCAGTTTACCAATTCTTGCGAGAACACAAGATATCGAAGCATGGATTAAAGAAGCGATCGCATGGCTATCTCGCTAAATTTACATTTCAAGATTGACAATGATTTAAAAGTTTCGCCTGACAATCCGCAAATAAATAATTTAAAATTCCGAGAATATCGGCTAATTGTGTCTCTGAATAGGCAAGACTTTCATAGCATTCTTGTTTGCTTAATTGATAAAATCGCCATGTCGTTGCATTAGTAACAATGCCATATACGGGAAATGAATATTGCGGTTGATTTAATGTGCGACAAGCATACATTTCTGTTAAACATTGTGCTAATCCCTGTTCAAAATCATCTTTTTTAGCTTCGACAATACATAATAAAGGCGATTGGTATACTTTCCCCTGTCCAGCAATTAAATAATCAACTACTCCTGTTAATTGTTCAGTTTGTAATTTTGCTTCTTTCCAGATTTTTAAAGCAGCATAACTATCAATTGCTTCGAGTAAAATAGCATCAATTAATAATGACTTGGCTGATTCAGATAAGGATAAATCAAAGTGTGCTTTTAGTTTTTGGGTGCTTGTCAAATAATATTCTGAAGCTTGTTTAGGCGTAAAGTTTATTTGCCATTCTTTTAATTCATTAATCCCGATAATTTGCAACGCACTACGCAAATCAATCTGTGAAAAACGTTGTTTTTTAATAGTCATGAGGTTGCATCGAATTTGTTAAATATTTATCTCTTGAAATAATATATTTTATGAGACTGGGTATCTTTCTATATCAACTTCCCATCAATGTAACGGAGTAATGTACGAACTACATTGATGAAAAACAAAGCTTCATCTTTCTCTAGAACATTTTCGTTGGGATGTGCCATGCTTGCATGATTTCTTATTGGATTGAGTGAATCTAAAATACCAGCAAATGATTGAAGGAGACGATCAATGTCTTGTGTGCGAGTACTTTGCAGTTTTGGATGTTGCTGACGCAGTAACTTGAATAGCTTAACTATGCTGTCATCTTTGTTATACACAAGATTTTCTCTAATACATATTGCACGTAGATAACCATGAAGAGCAGTATGTATTCGATCAACTCCACTAACTGCACCTCTAGATAAAATTAGAACTTCTACGTCAGCAATTGCTCGCTCTATTACTTCGTTACTAATTTTCAGTTCAAGCGGCTTTTCACTAATCTGATGAGGATACAAAATATCAGTATTGGTAGGACGTATAAATGTTTCACCGTCTAGCGTATATTCCCACAGAGATGATGATGAGTACTGAAGAATATTTATTCGTGAACAAGCAAGGCATTTCAAGATTTGCCACTTATAATAAATATCATCTCCACCATATTCTTCATCACCAACAATGTAGGATTCTTCGCCTTCACAAATAATCCTCATTAGTGACTTGATAGCACAATGCCCACACTGAATTCTGTTAGAAGTAAGACTGTACTTCTCTTGGGATTCTGTCAACGTTGGATGCTCCTTGGCTGACGATGAAATTTCACAATTAGGTATTATTTATTGAAGTAAAGCGACTGATTTGTATTAGACCCATTCTAGCGATAACTTTTTCTGCGATCGCATACAGTCACGAAGGTACAGATTGATGAGACTCTGATAAGGAATTCCCACTTCTTCAGATAGATCCTTAAAATAATCTACCACTTCCTCTTCAAGCCGAATTGTCATCTGCTTCTTCAGTTTCTTAAAGTATGGATTCTGCACAGAATCAGAGAAATCGTATTCATCTTTCATAAGGAAAACCTACGATATTGTTGAACCTCTTGCTTAGTTGCTTTACGAGCTGAAATAATCCTAATGATGCCATCTTCTTCTCTATAAACATGACATACAACCACAAGATGCAGTGAACTGCTAATACCTAAGAGGATGTATCTTTCTTCATTTAGAGAATGCTCTGAGTCATATCGTAAACGCGCATTTTCGTCATAAAACACAGTTTGTGCTTCTTCAAACGAAACTCCATGTTTTTGTTCGTTGACTCTGGCTTTTAGATCATCCCAGTCGAATGCTAACTCACTCATACTTACATTGTAACTACAAAGTAATTTTTATAATCAATATAGAGGAGATGAATTTTAGTCAAATTGCTTATCATTGAAATATAGATAAACTTTTAGATATTATTTAGCAGTTGTAATAACGCCTAAACGATCGCCAAAAGGGAAAAACCTAATAGTTGCTTTACCGATGACATTCTCTTTTGGCAGAAATCCCCAAATATGCGAATCATTACTATGATTGCGATTGTCGCCCATCATCCAGTAATGACCTTTGGGAACGACCACTTCGCGCATTGTATATTTTGGAGTTTCTGCAATATAGGATTCATCAAGTGCTTGATCATTGCGATAGACCTTGCCATTTTTAACTGCAATGCGATCTCCTTCTACACCAATCAATCGCTTAATATAAGCCTTACTCGTATCACTGGTTGCAGGCGTAGCAGGCGGATAGAAAATTAAAATATCGCCGTATTGAGGTTCTTGCCAACGCTGGGAAATTTTGTCTACTAAAATGCGATCGCCCACTTGCAAAGTAGGCTCCATCGAGCCAGAGGGAATGAAGCGTGGCTCCACAATAAACGTGCGTAGGAAAATAGCGATCACAAGGGCAACAGCAAAAATCCGAATCGTTTCACCATGTTGTTGCCACCAAGGTTTGACGGTCACTTGCGAATCGAGCTTATTTTCTGTGGACATGAATCACTATCTATATATATTTTGAGTTAATTAAAATTATGGGCGCTTAGCGCCCATAATTTTAATATTTAGGAACGCTTAAGTTACCAGCACGGCTATCAAGGGGCCAATAGCGGAACATCGCACGTCCGACAAGATTTTCTTCTGGCATAAATCCCCATGCGTGGGAATCCAAACTGTTGTTGCGGTTATCACCCATTACCCAATACTTACCATTAGGAACTGTGAAAAAGGGATGATCCTTACCAGCTTGGACATTATCGGGACGAAAGCAGTTGGGACACAGCGCATCGTCTTGGGTGGGCAAAGTATAGTTTGGTGGGGCAGCGATGTATGGCTCATTTAAAGGAGCATCATTAATAAATACCTTGCCATCATGGATACTAATGCGATCGCCAGGTAAACCAATCACGCGCTTGATATAGACCTTAGTAGCATCGGGAACTACAGGATTATTGGGTGGATTAAATACCACTATTTCGCCACGTTCGGGTTTGCGCCAACGAAAGGACAATTTATCAATAATTAGGCGATCGTCAATTAATAAGGTGGGCTCCATAGAGCTAGAGGGGATAAACCGTGGTTCTGCCACAAATATCCGTACCCCAACTGCTAAGAGGATCGCTACTGCCACAGTTGGCAAATTATCAGCCAAGATCGTTTTAAACGAACGTTCTTGAACAGGTGGAATTTGCTTGGGATCAGAAGGCGGTGTGACTGGAGACTTATCAGTGCGATCGCTAGAATTATCAGATGACATAGGAATGCTCGCGGAATATGTACTTATCTTAAAGCGTCTTTAGTAAGTGTGGCGCGAAGCGCCCACTTACTACTTTTTCAAAACACTAGGAACTTCGATCGCGCGATCACCAGAAAGATTAAATTCTTGATGAATTAGTTTTAGCGCTTGTTCCGCTTGATTATCGCGTACTACACAGCTAACTTTAATTTCAGATGTAGCGATCATCTCAATATTAATGCCTGCATCTGCTAATGCTCCAAACATCCGTGCCGCAATACCAGATTGATTGATCATCCCTGATCCCACGATGCTAACTTTACTAATATCGTCATCACAGGATACTTCGCCATAACCGAGATCGGTCGCGACCTGCTTCAGTGCAGTTTCTGCTTTAGCCAGATCTGTAATTGCTACCGTAAAGGCAATTTCGTTTACATCGCGATCGGACTGGGACTGCACGATCATATCCAAACTAATATTTTGTTCAGCTAATTGCTCAAGGATCTGCGCCGCCATCCCCGGACGATCGGGTACTTTTTGGACAGCGATTCTGGCGCGATTGCGATCGAGGGCAACGCCTCGCACTGGTGGATTATTGGCATTACCGATGTTCTTTTCTTGGGATGTTCCTGTCTGTACAGGCACATCAAAGGCTTTTTGGAGAGCAGCGATAGCAGCTTCACCATCGGTTGCCGCAATTACACAACTGATTTTTATTTCTGATGTCGAGATCATCTGGATATTGATCCCCGCTTCGGCAAGGGCAGAGAACATCTTCGCTGCTACCCCCGGACGACCGATCATACCCACACCAATTATGCTGATTTTGGCAACATTAGAATCAATGGTGACAGAACTTGCTCCAATCTCTAGACTACGGGTTACTAACTCAGCTAGCTGTAACTGATCTTGGGGGATCGTAAAGGCAATGTCATTTACGCCTTCAGTCTCTTGCACCGCTTGGATGATCAAATCGACATTTATACCCTGCTCAGCAAGTGGTTTAAATAATTGTGCGGCAATCCCCGGGCGATCAGGAATTTGTAGTAGGGCAATTTTGACTTGATCGTAGTCAATGGCAACATTTTCCACGAAACGATTTACTTCTAGGGTTTTGAGATTGCCAGTACCTATGCGGGGTGAAGTGATTACAGTACCAGCGTCATCGAGCCAACTCGATCGCACGCACATTTTTACACCGAAATTTCGCGCAATTTCCACAGATCGCGGATGCAAGACCTTAGCACCTAAGCTGGCTAGCTCTAGCATTTCATCACAGGTAATTTCATCAAGCATCTGCGCCTTCGGCACAATGCGGGGATCAGTGGTGAGAATCCCGGGGACATCGGTATAAATTTCGCAAACATCCGCCTCAATCGCCGCCGCGATTGCCACAGCCGAGGTGTCAGAGCCACCGCGACCTAGGGTTGTAATTTCTGTACTTGGTAAGCCCGTTGCATCATCAATAGCAACACCTTGGAAACCTGCAACGATGACCACTTTACCCAGTGCTAATGCTGCTTTAATTTGCTCTGGCTCTACATATAAAATTCTGGCACGAGTATGATTTGGCTCCGTAACGACACGCACCTGTGAGCCATTCATTGCGATCGCAGGTTGTCCCACTGCCTGTAACGCCATACTTAGCAACGCGATCGTCACCTGTTCTCCCGTAGCCAAAAGCAGATCTGTCTCACGCTCTTTAGCGGCAATTTCTTCAAGGGTCTGGGCATGGGTTGTGGATACGGACTCCGCAAGGGCAACTAAACCATCGGTGGTTTTGCCCATTGCGGAAACAACAACGACGACTTGATTACCAGCATCAACTGTCTGCTTAATACGATCGCGCACTGCTTTAATGCGATCGGCATCGGCTACGGAGGAGCCACCATATTTCTGAACTATTAGCGCCATTCGTGGGGAAATTTTGTAAACCTGAGAGAATTTCTGAAGATGTTCTGCCCAATAACCTAAGTCCAGTCAACTCACTCAAGTTAACTAATTCAAGTCAAAGCATTACAGCTTATCTATCATACATTTCATCTAGACGATCGCCATACAAGGCTTTGCTCCATCATGAAGAGAGTGGGGGCGCTTAGTGCCCCACTCTCTCTTCTGGGTTTTGGCTATAGCTGGCACACTGCCATATATAGCTATCCTAAATGGTTTGTGGAAGCGCACCCCGCTGGGGTGCGCTTCCACAAACCCCAAAATCTACAAATGATTTAGGACTGCTATATCTTCGGTTTTGTTAAAAGTTTTCTGCGATACATTGCGATCGCGCTAATTGCCAAGTATTGTTAAGATAATCCGTAAATTTGCTCTAATGGTATTATTGCCAAGTAAGGAGTGAACGTGTACTTAACAAGGAACTGTCTTTTATGCAAACGGGGTCTGTTTCTCCACTGGTTCTGATCATTTTGGACGGCTGGGGATATAGAGAAGAAACCGAGGGCAATGCGATCGCCGCAGCAAATACTCCCGTCATAGATAGTCTGTGGAGTACTTACCCCAAAACTCTCCTCCAAGCCTCTGGCAAGGATGTCGGCTTACCCAAAGGACAAATGGGCAACTCAGAAGTTGGTCATTTGAATATTGGTGCAGGTCGAGTCGTCCCCCAAGAATTAGTTAGAATTTCTGATGCTGTAGATGACGGCTCGTTGTTGTCAAATCCTGCACTAGTTGGAGTTTGTGACAAGGTCAAAGCTAACAATAGCAAATTGCACTTGATTGGGCTTTGCTCCGATGGAGGTGTGCATTCCCACATCGATCATTTATTAGGATTGATCGATTTAGCGAAGGTACAGGGTATTCAAGATGTCTGTATCCACGCTATTACCGACGGTCGCGACACCTTGCCACAATCTGGCATTAACTTTATTAAGCTATTGCAAGCACATCTTAATAAGATTGGTACTGGGCGCATCGTCACAATCAGTGGTCGCTACTACGTTATGGATCGCGACAAGCGCTGGGATCGTGTCCAAAAAGCCTATGAAGTGCTGACTAATGACCAAATCACGACAGAATTAACGTCGGCGGCTGAGGTGTTGGAAGCAGCTTATAAGGAAAAAATCACTGACGAATTTTTACCCCCCACAAGGCTTGCCCATGGTGCGATCGCCGCAGGTGATGGTGTTATTTGCTTTAACTTCCGTCCCGATCGCTCCCGTGAAATTACCCAAGCTCTCGTCGCCGAAAACTTTACAGGATTTGAACGCGATCGCATTGAGTCGTTAGCCTTTGCTACATTTACTCAGTACGACAGTTCATTGCCAGTACCTGTCGCCTTTTTGCCTCAAAACTTGACCAACCTGCTTGGGCCAGTTGTCGCAAGTCATGGACTGAAACAACTACGCCTAGCCGAAACTGAAAAGTATGCCCATGTCACCTATTTCTTTGATGGTGGTATGGAAGAGGCTAGTGAAGGTGACGATCGCGTTTTGGTTAATAGTCCAAGGGTATCAACCTATGACCAAGAGCCAGCAATGTCAGCAACTGAGGTAACTAGAATTGCTTCAGAGGCGATCGCCAAGCGGATTTATTCGTTGATCGTAATTAACTATGCCAACCCTGATATGGTCGGACATACTGGTAACTTTGAAGCTACGATCAAGGCTCTGGAACATGTTGATCGATGTTTAGGTAATCTATTGGCTAGCATTGCCAATGCAGGTGGTACGGCATTAATTACTGCCGATCATGGTAATGCAGAGTATATGTGGGATGACGATGGTAATCCTTGGACAGCCCATTCTAGTAACCCCGTGCCATTTATTTTGGTAGAGGGTGAGGGGCGCAAGATCCATGGTCATGGTGCAGATGTCAAACTAAAGCCCACAGGTGGTCGTCTCGCAGACATTGCTCCCACAATTTTAGAAATTCTGCAAATTCCCCAGCCCGCAGAAATGACAGGTGTTTCTCTGTTGGAACCAGCCAACTATGAAGTCAAAAAACTCAAAACACCAGTAAAAATTGGTAAATAACGTCAGTTCGGGTTAGGCTAGCAAATTTTAACAGCCCAAAAGTAAAAGCCTTGCGTAGCAAGGCTTTTACTTTTGGGCTTTGAGAGAGGGTTTGTTACGCAAACTCTCTCTCAAAGCCCGTTTAAAATTATCCCGAACTCGCGTTAAATAGTCATAAACAGCAATAAAGTGGCACGCAGTGCCACTTTATTTGAACTAAGAGGGTAAATACCCCACCGTTCTGCGGTGTGAGTATATTCTAGTAAAAAAGAATTTGATACCCCGTCCGCTTGCGGCGGGGTGATTCATTGTTGAGAAGACGAAATCTGCAATACATCAATTTTCATTTTTAGGATGCAGAATAAATATGATGAGGCGATGAGCTGTGCTTATCGTCTTATTGATTTTTAAGAGATTTTGAGAGATTATATTAATGTCAAGACTTACAAGGCGCGAGTTTATCGCCGTTAGTAGCCTAACTGCTGGATTTGCGATCGCTGTTCAGCCCATTTCCGCGAAAGTAATTACCACCACTAGTAAGGGACTAATTGCAGGAGAAGTAAAAATTCCTGTCAGCGATGGCACGATTCCCGCCTATCGAGCACAACCCGCCAGAGGAAAAAATTTCCCCGTAATTTTAGTAATCCAAGAAATTTTTGGCGTTCATGCCCATATTCAAGATGTATGTCGTCGCCTAGCCAAATTAGGATATTTAGCGATCGCCCCCGAATTGTTTTATCGCCAAGGTGATGTATCAAAACTAGCCGATATTGCTCAAATTAGACCGATTGTGAACAAGGTTCCTGATGCTCAGGTATTTGCTGATCTTGACGCAACCGTAGAATGGGCAGCCAAATCTGCACAGGGCGATATTCAAAAGTTGGGGATTACAGGATTCTGCTGGGGCGGCAGGATTACATGGCTCTATGCAGCCCATAATCCTAAGGTCAAGGCTGGTGTAGCTTGGTATGGCAGACTGGTGGGTGAATCGACAGAACTCACACCGAAGCATCCCATTGATATCGCTAAAAATTTACAAGTGCCAGTTTTAGGACTTTACGGCGGCAAAGATACGGGTATTCCCCTAGAGACAGTTGAGCAAATGCGCGAGCAACTTAAGGGTTGCAGTGTTAACTCCGAAATTGTTGTCTATCCTGAAGCTCCCCATGCTTTTAATGCTGATTATCGCCCCTCCTACCGCCAAAAAGAAGCTGAAGATGGCTGGAAACGATTGAAAGCTTGGTTTAAGAAAAACGGAGTTTAATCAAAAAGAGCGCATAGCGCTCTTTCTTATACAGATATGATTCCTACGAATAGGAGCCATTCATATAAAGCACAAGGGAGTAATGGCGGTACTTTGCGCCATTACTCCCTTGTGCTTTGTGTCCCAAGCAAAACTGGCATTGCTATATGATTAGAATCGTGAACTTTTTCAAATAACCTCACCGTGAGTATGGGTTTATGGCTTTTGCAGAAGGCTGGCTGATTGATGGCACGAATTACCAATACAAAATCAAAAAGGCGATCGGTGAGGGAGGTTTTGGTATTGCTTATTTGGCAATTCGTGAAGACGGTTTAAAGGTGGTAATAAAGACACCCACTGATAAAGAACAAAATGAGAGTGATCGTAAGTTTGCTAACTTACAAAGAAAATTCCATAAAGAGGCATTTTTACTAAGAGGTTGCAAGCATCGACACATTGTAAAAATTTTGGATATCTTTCAACACAAAGATATTCGTGAAGATCTGTGGTGCATGGTGATGGAGTGGATCGATGGTGAAACTCTGGGGGAAAGAGTCAAGAGAAAGGGGGCTTTGCCTGAGTCGGAGGCTTTGGGCTATATCCAGCAAATTGGTAGTGCGTTGGAATATATGCACAATCTCGATGAGCCTCTTTTACATCGCGATCTCAATCCTAACAACATCATGATTCGACGGCGGACAAACAATGCGGTGCTAATTGATTTTGGTTTGGCGCGGGAGTTTGTACAGGATAAGACGGGTAAACATACGGCGATGGCGTGTGATGGGTTTGCACCGATTGAGCAGTATGACGAGAATGCTAAGCGTGGGGCGTATACAGATGTCTATGGGTTGGCGGCAGCGCTCTATTTTGCATTGACTGCGGAACGTCCTACTCCTTCTTTTAATATCGTGGCGGGGGCGGCGCTAGTTCCACCGAGACAGATTCAGCCAAATATTGATGGTCGGGTGGAGAAGGCGATTTTGCATGGGATGAAGTTGAAGGCAAGCGATCGTCCGAAATCGGTACAAAAATGGATTGATGAACTAATTCCACCGACACTGATACCCAAACCGCCTAAGCCCTCATTCAGACAAACATCCCCATCTTCTCTCATCAAAAAATCCACATGGATTGCATTAGAAACAAGTTTCACTATTTACGCTATTATTGGGATAACTTTTGCTGTTACTCAAGTAAAATTGTCGGTTTGGCTACTTCTGCTTGAGCCAATTGTAATGATTTCTATCTCTCCTTTAGTCGGTGGTTGGCTCAATAAATTAGAGAAAGAAAGTAAACTGAAAAGATTCTGGAGAAATTTTCTACTAGCATTTGCTATTGGAGGAATAAATGCCATACTTTCAATTTTACTGATTGTTCAAATCGCCATCGCTTATGACAAATCTCTTTCTTTCATAGAATTTTTAAGTGTCGGTACTTGGGCTGGTACTTGGGCTGGTACTTGGGCTATGTCTGGGGCTGGGGCTTGGACTTGGGTTTGGTGTGGTATTGGGGCTATGTCTGGGGCTTGGGGTTGGGCTTGGGGTTGGGTTTGGTCTATGGGTTGGGCTTGGGGTTGGGTCATGGCTGTGAATGTGGCTGTGGCTGGGAGTGTGGCTAGCGTAGAATTACTTGAATCTGTTGGAAAATGGAAAGCAACAATGATACTTTTTGCGACTGGTTTGGCGGCTTTGGGAGTTGGGTTGTTAGTCAAGGTTCTCATTGGGGGATAAATAAGTGAGAACACGGATTAGACGGATTTAGGGATGACACGGATTTTTAGATATGCCCAGATCTCCGACTTTTTTGTGAACTTGCAAATCCCCTTCGCTTGTCTAGAAAAAGTCGGAGATCTCAATCCTTGCGTTTTCAGTTTGATTCTGCACAGCTACTCAAAATCCGTGAAATCCAATAATCCGTCTAATCCGCGATCCTGACTATTTATTTCCCTAGTCAAAGATCTCGATAAACTTCACGGCGATGACGCACATAATGAATCAGAATACTAATTTGATAGGGTTCCATTGAGACTTAGCCTTTCTTTCATTTCAGCTAAACTTATCGACTGTTGCGATCGCCTCTCAGCAACAACCGCTAAATCGTGAATATCTTCTAACATTTGTTCATATAGCTCAATATCTAAAATCACGGCTGTTTTATTACCGTTAGCATCCACAATGTACTGCTCTTGACCTTTATCTAGTGTGATTTTAGACATATATCACCTGATTAGAATGCACTTTAATCTTCAGGCTAACATAAATATCAATGACCACACAAAATAGCTATAAGCCTCTATAGAGAGTCGCGACGCTTTGAGCGTCAGATCTCTATAGAGGCTTATAGCTATGTAAACAAAAGTAAAGTATTGTAAAGAAATTCAAGCATAAATACTTTACTTTTAAAAAGCAAAACAAGATGCAAAACAAAGTTGTTGTCGTTGTCGGTGCAACAGGTGGGATTGGTTCAGCGCTTGTACCGAAATTAGCAGAAGCAGGTGCAAAATTAGTTCTCGTAGCGAGAGATATACATAAATTAGAGGAACTCGTTAACAATCTCGAAGATGATTACGATGCTGAAGCGATCGCTATTCCTACAGATATTACGAAATATGCTCAAGTTGAAGGAATGGTGCAACAGGCGATCGCGCAGTTTGGACAGATTGATGTCTTAGTTAATGCCGCAGGTGCAGGTATTCTCAAACAATTCAATCGCATTGAGCCACAGGAAATCGATTACCTGCTCGATCTCAATCTCAAAGGGAATTTCTATACGAGTCAGTTAGTCGCTAATGCGATGAAGGAGCGCAAGATTGGACATATCTGTAATGTGATTGGCATCTTGGGTAAGCATCCGATGGCAATGGCAGCCGCCTATTGTGCTTCTAAATTTGGAGCCGTTGGCTTTAGCAAATGTATGGCGGATGAGTTACGCCGCTTTGGAGTTAAGGTAACTCTGTTTTATTTTGGGGGAATTGATTCGCCATTTTGGGATAATGTCAGTCTCAAAGTCGATCGCAGCAAAATGCTGACTCCCGAAACTGCTGCAAATGCAATTATGTTTGCCCTCTCGGCAGATCCTCAAGCTGTACCGATGGAAATCAATATTCAACCTGAAAGTCATTTATTCTTTTAAAAACGTCAGTTCTTAAGCTTGTAAATTTTACAATCCCATAAAGAAAAGCCTTATTAAGCAAGGCTTTTCTTTATGAGAGGGTTGGCGTAGCCAACCCTCTCTATTCTGTTTTGCGAAATCCCCTTAAGAAAGAATCGGCGCATTGCGCCGATTCTTTCTTAAGGGGATATTTGTTGCAAATTGCTGAGAAGTATTTCTATCTCGCCTAAATCACATTTAATGATAGATAGCCACTTTTTCTGGGGAAACCAGTCCTATAGCTTGGAGTTTGGAGAGCAAAATGAAAAAGCGACATCTATATATATTAACGATAGTCATCACGATCGCCTCCTGTGGTGCAGCCATCAAAGCAGCAGAAGTATTTCAATCACGCACCGTCAAAATATCTAGTCCTGCGGAAATGTCAAAACTAGCGGACTCCTTCAGTGCCCAAGAAATTTCCCAACTGGAAATCGATGATGTCCTTCGCGATCGCCTCCGCTTCGATCCACAGTGGCAAGAAATCGTTCAAGCTATCCGCCAAGATATTATTGTTGCCAAATGGGGAAAAGATCCAGTCGCCAATCCCGCATGGAAAAAGTACGGAGCTAAAGCATATCCATTGCTGAGCTATTATGCGCGTTCCCGTGATGAAACTAGACAGAAGTATGGTATTGAAGGTATTCGCAATCTCGGTAAACCCTATACAACCATATGGCTTCGTGGACAAATTCAACGCCGATTGACCTATCCTAGTTTGTACGAAATCGCTCCCTATGTCTCCGAGGCTAAAAGTAAAGACTGGGAGAAAGATTTCGGATTAGATGATCCTCAAGTCCGCAAAGAGCTAATCAGTCTCGCCAAAGCTAATCTCGAACCCAAAAATTCTCCGCAATATTATAGTCAATTCAACTTGGAATTTTTGACGAGACTCCTAGGCTATGAAGCCGTATATGGTAAATCTCCATACGAAAAAGATAAGAACTTCGCAGGTTTATCGGAATGGGTGAACTATGAGCAGTTATCAAAACCGACAGATAGTCAAATCAAGTCTGCGATCGCACTCTATCAAAAATTACCTAGCGATGCTCAGGAATATATCTTGGTCGAGCGACTTGGAGTGATTAAAGCGGGAGAAATCACTCCCTTTGGTCGTGCCTTCTTCCATTCTTTGATTAATGAACCAAATTCTAATGATCGGATTTGGGCGATCGCTGAACTAGATCGTCATGGGGATGCTCAAGGGACAGAACTCCTTCAAAATATTTTGAACAATGACCTATCCCAGCTTCATTCCCTCTCCAAGATCGTTAGTTATGAGAATTTCGCGAGTAAAGGTGATTATGCTTATTACCTACTCTTAGGGATGGTGACAAAATATCCGCAATCCAAATTTGCGATCGCCTGTCGTGAGTATGGAGATTTAACAGGGCGCTCCTATTTTGATGGTGAGCCGCGTAGTCAAGACATCCTCTCTCGTAATGCTAACCGCACTGAGAAAGAACGCCTCAAGGCATGGCAGGACTGGCTCAAGAAATATCCTGATCATTCTGGAGCCGATGATGCTAACTATTTCCTTGCCCTCAGTCTCCAAAACAACAATGACATTGTGGGAGCAATGAGACTGTGGATCAAAATCATGGTGCAACCCATGGGCGATCGCGATGCCCTCTATCTCGCTTTCCCCCATGTGCGGACTCTCCTCGATGTGGGACTTTCCATCGAACAAATGCAAACCCTCTTGCAAGAACCAGATAGTCAACCCCTTGCACCACTCCTGCAATATGCGATCGCCATTCAATATGCGCGATCGCACAATTATGCGAAGGCTTTAGAAACCACTGCCAACTTAAATTTAGATACAATTCCCGACCGTATCCTCGAAGAATACTATTACCCTCAAGGTCGCTGGTGGCGTGAGGATAATCGAGTGGTTGATTTTAAGAAAGAAGCGCAATCACTCCTGAGCGAACAAAAAATACGCTGGCAAAAACTGCGGCAATGGCAAATCGAAAATACTCCCGAATCTCGCTACCAAATCGCTTCAGATTGGGCAGGAATGGGCGGATGGAAAAATGGCTATCTGCCCATCTGGGATGGATTTCGCGCCTATCGCATCCCTATGGACTGGGAATGTGATAAGTGGTGGGTATGCGATGAATCCAAACGCAGTAGCTCTGAGATTTTGACTAAATATCAAGGCGGTAGTCAAAATGCGATCGCCCTTTCCCTCTATCAAAATGTACTCGACGACAAAAATCTCTCTCCTGCGATTCGTGAAAAATCTTTGTATATGGTTGCCATGACCCTACTTGCCCAGTGGGAAAACCACACTTTCGCAGAAACCCAACGTATCCATCCCCCCGCAGGATTGAGTGCTAGTGGAAAATATCTCCAACTCAGTAGTAGACGCAGCTATTCTTACCAAGATTACGAACAACGGGAAAAGAGTATGCTCTCTGACTATCAACGACGAATTGATAGCATTATCACTGAATTACAGGTAAAGTTCCCTCAGAGTAACTATATTGATGATTTGCTATTTTCTAGTTTCTTTCTCAGTGAGCAACCGTACTATTTGCAAAGGCTGTTGGAAAGATATCCAAATAGCGATCGTGCGGCTGAAGCAAAATTTCTGTTAGACCTAAAGAAATAAAGAGAGGAGGGGCTAAATACCCTCTTTCTCTTCTAGAAAACAGGCTAATCCTAAATAGCTGATGCCGTTGTACATAGAGACATAAACAGCATTATCTCTAAAAAAGATAGATAATGGTGAGAATTCTTTCTAAACTATTGCGAGTTCTCTCAAAACGTGATAGAACGAAATGATGAGTTTATTCCATCATAAGAAAAAGTATGAGGAAACAAACTAATCAAATCAATCAATCATTATTATCTCTTTGGTTCCCATAATATGAGTATAGATCTACCTGTAAATCTACAGCCAGATGGTTTTGGCGCGTCTTTACAAGCTTTGCAATCCCATTTGCAAGGATTCCTCGCAGAATATGAAGATAAAGTCGCTCAAGCCCGCGCTCAACTCGCTCACGTTGAAGCACTCCTCGGCAGCCTCCCTGCTGAAGCACCTAAAGCCAAAGGCAAAAAGAAAGAAGCTGTAGTTGCTCCTGTTGTTGTTGCTCCAGTAATTGCTGAAGTTCCTAAAGCCCCTACCAAAGGTCGTAAGCCCAAAGCCGTCGCCGCTAAGCCTGAAGCAGCTCCTGTCGCCACACCTGCTGCAAAAGGAAAAGGAAGAGGACATCGTCGGGGTTCATTGACAACTCGTCCTGCATACGAAGGACTAACCCTGACAGAATCAATCGAAAAGATTTTGAACGAACGCCAAGGTCAAGCAGTTAATGCTGATGATGTAGTAAATATCCTTTACGGAGATCTCCCTGAAACGGTTTTCCGTGTAGCCAAAGAACGTGTCACCAAGAACCTATCGAAGGGTAAAGGTGAAAATAGATGGAAGCGCGTTCCTAATCAACTTGGTTACTACACTCTATCCCTCGAAAGTCTGAAAACAGTTCCTACCTCAACTATTAAGAGAGGTCGTGGCGCTGCTAAGGCAACCACTACTGCTAAGGCTGAGAAAGCAGCAACTAAAGCTCCTAAAGCTGCTGCTAAAGCAACCAAAGCTCCTAAAGCTGCTGCTAAAGCAACCAAAGCTCCTAAAGCTGCTGCTAAAGCAACCAAAGCTCCTAAAGCTGCTGCTAAAGCAACTACCGTTGCGGCAAAGGCAGCACCTAAAGCCTCTAAGAAGGCTGAAGCCACCGCATCTAAAGCTCCTCAAGCTAAGAAGTCTGGTCGCCTGAGTTCTCTAGCTTTCCGTCCTCTTTATCAGGGTAATACTTTAACCGATGCGATCGAGAAAGTATTACAAGAGCGTAAGGGTGAGTTTGTTAATGCTGATAGCGTTGTCAAAGCTCTATACGGCGATCTCTCCGTTGAGAATTTCCGTCAAGCCAAGGATCGCGTCACCAAAAACCTGTCTAAGGGCAAGCTAGATGGTAAGTGGGAAAGAGTTCCTAATCAGCTAGGTTATTACACCTTGTCGATGTCTGCGGTTAAGGCATAAACCCTTTATCCAGAGATAGCAATATAAATTTTGCTTAAACCCCAATAAAGGCAACGTGATACGTTGCCTTTATTTATTGGAATCTATTCTTTTAACGCTAGTTCTGGTTAAGCTGGCAAATTGTAAAAGCCCAAAAGTAAAAGCCTTACTAAGCAAGGCTTTTACTTTTAGGCTTTGAGAGAGGGTTTGCGTAGCAAACCCTCTCTCAAAGCCCGTTTTAAATTATCCCGAACTCGCGTTCTTTTAGGTTGCTTACAGATTCAGTCAAGAGTTGCGGTGCTTTGCACCGCAACTCTTGACTAACGCTAGTTCGGGTTAAGCTTGCAAATTTTATAAGTGCAGAATCAGGAGCTTTGCTTAGTAAGGCTTCTAATTCTGCATTTTGAGAGAGAATTTGTTACGCAAATCCTCTCTCAAAGTTAGTTTCAAGTTATCCCGAACTTGCGTTAATTATAAAAAAGCTCACAAAGAGAGCTTTTTTGCTTGTATTGTGCGTATTGATGCTTTAGAATATCCAACGGGAGAGATGGCAGAGTGGTCGAATGCGTTCGACTTGAAATCGAATGTTGTGAAAGCAACCGAGGGTTCGAATCCCTCTCTCTCCGTAAATAAACAAAGAAAGCTACCGTCAGGTAGCTTTCTTTGTAATGAAGTATTGCTAGGAATGTCCTTTTGTTTTAGTCATTTTCGATCGCCTGTTTAACCATTACCTTATCTTCAGCGATCGGTAATAATACAGGTGACTCTTGCCCCGCTTGTAGATGTGGATGACTAGGATTAGCATTTTGAGGCTTACGGGAAGTGCGCCAATCAATGAACTTGGCTTTTAGGAACCGAAATGTAGGTGGTGCGCCAAACCATAGGACAACTGCACTTAAAATGATTGAGCTGATTTTCACAACTCCAGATACCAAGGTTTCAAGAGGAATTAGCGTGCCTGCATAGTAGGCAACACCTGTAGTAACTACACCCCAAACCAAAGCACCTGTAGCGTTAAAAAAGAGGAACCTTGAGTAGGACATCCCCGATAGCCCTGCCATTGGTCCTGCAAAAATTCGCAAGATGGCGATAAACCTTCCAAAAAAAACTGCGCGATCGGCACTACCACGGAATTTCTCACGGGCGATCGCAATTTCATCGGTGGGCATCCGAAATAATTTACCAATTTTTTCTAGGACAGGTAAACCACCCCAACGACCTAACCAATAGCCTGCACTATCTCCAAGGATTGCTCCTGCTACGGTACATAGCAAAACTAATGGATAGCGCAATTCACCATTTCCAGCTAGGAAGCCGCCTACCAGCGTAATCGTTTCCCCCGGTAATGGGATGCCAGCATTCTCAAGCATAATGCCCAAGAAAACGATCCAGTATCCATACTGTTGCGTCCATTCTTGAATAATTTCTAGCGAAAAAAACTCAAAATGCATGAGTTGTAACTCAAAGTCTAGTGGGCTAAATTTGTATATAAAAAATTGTTACTTTTTGTATCATTATAGGCGCTTGTCCGTCAAAAAACAGACCTATAAGTCAGCCCTTAGACTGGATTTTCAGCTAGCGCGGGTAAAGATACTACTAACTATAGATTAATCGAGATGGCGTTTACAGGACAAGCCGCTATACATTGTTCGCAAACTACACATCGCGATCGCGTAAAGGTGAGTTGAAAGCTCTTAGGATCGAGGGTTAGAGCTTCAGTGGGGCATACACCAGTGCATAAGCCACAGTCAACACAGGCAGTATCGTCAATTACAATTTCGCGCCCATGTAATGAAACCTCGATATCTTGCGATCGCATCCATTCGACGGCTTCTTCGAGTTGGTCGATATCCCCTGATAGCTCTAGTACCATCTTGCCGACTTTATTGGGGGCAACTTGAGCACGGATGATATTTGCGGCAATATTAAAATCTTTGGCAAGCCGATAGGTGAGGGGAATGTTGATCGCCCGTTTAGGGAAGGTGAGATTAACTCTTTTTTTCATAGTTGGTATTTTTGGGGTATTACCCGCCCTAATCAATCAGCAATACTCATTATGAAACTAATACAGAGATTTTTATCATCGAAAGTATTTGTTTCTCGATCTTCGTCGAGAAACAAATACTTTCGATGACAGGCAAGGGGCTTAAGCCCCTTGTTCATGATTTATCAAATAGAGAGACGGCGCAAAGCGCCGCCTCTCTATTTGATAAATAAATAGTCAAACAGGACAAAAGCTGATAAACTCACGGAGACTTTTTTGCTTGCTGAAATGGACTAGCAGATAGGGATATGGGCAAAATATTTATTTCCGCAGGTCATAGCGTTTTTGAAGGTTCGTTCCGCGATCTCAGTGAAGGAGTTGGTGGAATAATCGAAATGGCTGAATTGGTAGCCACTAGAGATCTAGTAATTGCTGAATTACGATCGCGGGGGATTGCGATCGCTGTACCTAGTGATGACCTGACCTTAGAAGAGACGATCGCATGGATTAATTCAAGGGCAACTAGTCAAGATGTGGCTCTATCACTTAATCTCGATACAGTTACTTCACCAGAATTACGAGGAGCTACAACCTATTACATCGCCAATAATACGATTCGCAAACGTCAAGCGGAAATTATTACCAATGCCTTAACAAAGCGTGTTCCTGAAATTACTAATCGAGGCGCGAAAGCGGACACGATCGCTAGTATTGGCAATTTGAGCTTTTGTCGCCAAATTGTCATTCCTTCAATTTTGTTGGAATTAGTTTTTGCAAATACTTCACAGGATCGCCTACTGATGCAAACAAGGCGGCGGGACTATGCGATCGGTATTGCCGATGGCGTACAGGCATGGATTAATGAAACAGCAACTACGATTCCTGTATTCACTCCCGCGAACCGTATCCCCGTCACCAGGCCTGTTACCTATCCAGAAATTAATATCAATCTCAATGGGCAGAGTTATGAAGAAAAGGGAATTTTAGTCGCAGGGAATGTCTTAGTCCCAGCCGATTTGGTTGATCGCCTCGGCTTCGATCTGAATCAAATTCCTTTAACCTGTCGTCTGCGCTATCAAAGTATTGTCTATGTACAGGCGATCGCTCTACGTGAACTGAATACTTCTGTATCTTGGGATAGCACCACCCGCACCCTCTATCTAAAAACGATTTTTAAGGTATTCACGGGGCAAATTGATCAGATCATGGGTGTGGGTAATGCCTCAGAAGTGCAATTATTGATGTTCCTCAAAAATAATAATGAGACTGCCCTCACCAACTATGGCGATTTACCACATATATATCGTGAGGAAGCAGAAATCGAAGGCGTAAATCATGATATTGCCTTTTGTCAAATGTGCATTGAAACAGGATTTCTCAGATTTGGCAGAGGTATTGAACCTGAACAAAATAACTTTGCCAGTCTTGGTGCTGCACCTTCGGCAAGTGCAATGGCTAAAGTGTCAGGAGCGAGTTTTGTCGATCAACGTACAGGTGTGAGAGCGCATATCCAACATCTTAAAGCCTATGCCAGTAATGCCCCTCTATTTCAACCTGTCGTTGCGCCGAGATTCCATTTGGTAGCGCGAGGCGTTGCCCTAGTCTTAAATCAACTCACAGGACGCTGGGCGATCGATCCTCTCTATGATCGCAAAATCCTCGCCCTCATCCGCCGCCTCTATGAATCCGCAGGCATTTTCTAATTGCCCAAAGAGAGTTGCGGTGCTCTGCACCGCAATTCTCTTTGGGATTTTATGTCCTGATATACTTTTGGTGGTAGCTAAGTAGCTAGACATAAGTAACTCAGAGAATAAAGAACTGAGCAAATCCAAGAGAATGCAAAGGAGAATATTCAGGACTAGGAATTAGGGTTGTCTTTGTTGTCCTTTTTTGGACGAGAAGCCCGTTTTTTGATGATGGGAAACCGAAGATGAAGAGAACGCTTACGTCCAGATTTCCAACCAAGAGACTTACCGCGAGGTTTAGGAGAACAAGCAGGAGAGCCAATCCTGACTAAAAGTGCGGCAAAGCCCTGAGCGACCCGACCAAAGGTGAGATTGGCTTGAGGTTTCTGCCAAGGTAAAGGAGTATCAATAACTAGTTGCCGAGCTAGCCACAATTGCCAAGAAAGTAGAGGCATGAGGTCACTCCAACGCAAAGCTTGCTGAGGAGTCAACAAATGGGGCAGAGTCCAATGTAAACGTTGTTTGGCAAACCGATTCCAGTGGTCGATAGCAAAACGGCGTAAGTACAAGTGCCAAATCTGTTCTAAAGATGGCATTTGCTCACCCACCCAAGCTAACCACAAACCAGAGCAATGGGGATGGGTGACTCGAATAACTTGGAAATGGAGACTGTCAGAGACTGTCAAGTAAATTGTGTAAAGTCTAGAAGCTAGATATGGAGACGATCCTCAAAGAGGATGGCAAAGCGATTAAGTGCAGGCTTCCAATCGCGAAAATGAACTTTACAGCGTATTACAAGTACTGAAGCATCTGGGTTCAAAAACATGTGAACTATAAGCATCTTCTAAATCAGATCACCTAATAAACTCGATACTTCACCTTGCATATTAGTGCGGTTATCGTCGTAGAGCATTAATGTATCTAGCTTTTTATGACGCGAGAGTTTTTGCACCTTGCGGACATTACCATTGGTGGCATCAAGGGCGGCTGTAATCGCAGAGTGGCGAATACGGTGGGGAGACATTTTTTTGGTAATGCCTGAGTCTCGCGCAAGTTGATCGACAATTTGGTAAATTGCCGTGCCAGTCAGTCTATGTCCGTGATTGACGGGATCGAGGGATTGAAATAATGGGCGATCACTATTTTTCGTCTTAAGTTGAGATAACCAGTCTTGAATTGCGTTAGCAGTTCCCATACTAAGACTAATGAGACTCTTTTGAGAGCCACGTCCCTTGCCCAAGATTTGTAGCGATCGCGCTTCATAGTCAAAATCACCGATATTCGCGCTAACTACTTCATTGCGACGCAGGGCATTGTCCCACAGTAGTCTCAAAATTGCGAAATCACGTTTTCCCTTGATGGTAGTTCGATCTATTTTTAAAAGCATTGTGCGGATACCATCGGGCTTAATGCCTGTTGTATCGCGATAGGTTTGGACTATCTCAGTTTGGACATCATTGAGATTCCAATTGCATTTGCCTAGTTTGGCAGCGAAATTTACTAAGGATTTGAGAGCCGATAGACGACGGTTAATTGTCGATTCTTTTAAACCTTGAGTAATCAGATCTGACTTGTAACGCAGCGCGATCGCGATCGCCTCAAAACGATTTAACTGCAAAAATTGGGCAATCACTGTCTCCGTTGGCTTTTGTCCATAGGCAGCCAGAAAAAAGTAACGTAAATCCTTCTCATAGGCGCGTCTAGTATTGAGACTCCGTTTGTCTGCGAGGAGAGAAGTGAGAATGTCTGGATTAAATCCCGTCAAAGCATAGGGAATTCCACTAGAAACAGCGCTCATTTGAGTCTCATCTGTATCTAGATAAGTCCTATTTTGATTCTCAGCTTCTAATTTAGATACAGCTATTGGTCTCGATTGAGTCTCACTAGTCCCAATTATAGTCTTATTAAGTGTCTCAAAATCTTGATTTAAGGCATATTTCTCTTGGCTAAATCGCAACTGTTCAGGAGCGATCGCATCGTTAATCCCCGCATTAGTCGCCGCCCGTTTGACAATGCTATAGATTGCGGTTCCCGTCAGCCTATGCCCATATTTAGCGCGATCTAGGGATATAAATAGCGGTGTTGGAGTATCCTCATCCTCGCTAGGAAGATGCGTTAAATTGAGCCAGTCCTGTAATGCGGCGGCTGTGTCTAAACTGAGACTAATAATTTCCTTCTGGTGTGATTGCCCTTGCCGCTTGTAGCATTTATCAACCTGTAGCGATCGCCCCTCACAATCGACATCATTAATATTAATCGCGGCAACCTGCTGGCGCTTTAGAGAATTCTCGATGAGTAATCGCAAAATTGCATAATCACGCTGACCTGCCAATGTATCGCGATCGCAAGCCCTCAGAAGTCGCTCTGATAAGTCGCTCTGTAAGGTCATTAGTCATTACACATCATGATTTACTGCTAAAAACTTTGTAAGCGATCGCCCCTAAAATCACTAAACCAAAGAAGGGCAACCAGTTATAGCGAATCCAATAAAGCAAATTATTAAAAAAGTAACTAGCTTCACGGGAAACCCATGCCGCGATTACCAAAGCCCCAACAAACATTACAAAATACATCACTATCTTTGTCATTTTCTTCTTTCCTAGAGAATTCTCTTTAAAAATGAGTCCATTCCAAATGCAATACAGATCAGTGTGATTACTCCATATTGCTCACCATTACCAAAGCTCAACCATTTTAGAGATTGAGCGATGGATGCGCCACTGCCAGCAGGACTTTCAGTAAAACGCATCATAATATTAAATACAAGATGGGTAAGACTAATGGCTAAAACCTTGCTTATTAGGTTTTTATTCATTCCTGTTTTATCTGTAATTCATCCACAATCATAACAAAAAGACTATGTCGCGTACTGCCCCGTACCAGCCTGTCCTTTTACGATTGCTACATAGCGCGATCGCTCTATTAGTATTTGGCTCATTGATTACAGGCTTTATGGTTTATGACCGATACGACAAAAGATTTGGGACGCTTAATTTACCAATTATCCGTGATACCCAAGGTATTCATGGCACGATCGCTTTAGCCTTTTTATGTCTTTTACCGATCTTTGCCATTTACTGCTTTCATATAGGCGATCGCCGTCTGATCCAAAAGGAATCTCTCAAACAACTCCAAGAAGTAGGAAAACCGATTTGGTGGATCTCATTACAGCGATTTGCCAATAGTTTGCTCCTACTATCTGCAACATTTGCCGTTATTACAGGACGAATGATGCAGGAAGAATGGCTACCCACTGGAGAACTTAATCACGTTTGGTATATTGGGCATTTAATAGGATGGCTATTAATGATTGTTAGCATAGCCATCCATCTATTAATGAGTGCCAAGGTTGGAGGCTTACCCCTATTGCTCTCAATTTACAACTGGAAGATTCGCCCAGAGGACATGCCTAAATTTTGGTTGCGAGGGTTTAAAATTAAGCCTTCCACGACATTTCTCTTCATTTTTGAAGTATTGGTTATTGGTGGTATTGCGATCGCCTTTATCTTGCCAGCCATATTTCCAGCACCTCAAGTAGGATAGACATTGCTCAATCTCTGAGAGCAATCCATTAAAATGGGCTTTAGTTGCTCCCCCTGTATAGAAACATGAGAAAGAAAGACTTAACTCTACGCAACGATCATAGTTGGGAATCCGAAGAAGGATACAAAATATTTGTTGCCGATCGCGGCGCAGTACGCTTTGATTTCCCCAAAGATTGGATCGTGAAATTTAAGGAAAAGTCCGTCAGCTTCCATGATTTTGAGCCAACCGATGATACAGGCGCATTAGAAATGTCCTTCAATCGGCTCCCCCCAAACGATTGGAGTACATTCCCTCTCAAACAGACTCTTCAACAAATCCTCGATGACGACGATCGCGAAATCCTCCATAGAAGCAAGGTTACTAGCACCAATCGCGATGGGATGAGACTCGTTTGGGCAGATATCCGTTATATCGATGCTACCGAAAAAAGAGAAGCCACCTCCCGCATTTTGGTTGGTATCGGTGGCAATGTCCAAGTCCTATTTACCTTTGACTATTGGACAGAAGGCGAAGAACAAATGCGTGAAGTTTGGGAAGCCATGCTGCGATCGCTACGTCTTGGCTTGTTTATCCCCAACCCCACCAGAGGTCATGTTGTTAATCCCAACCTTAACTAAACGTGAGTTCGATAACGCCATTTGCGCGGCGCGAAGCGCAAATGGCGGAAAGTGGTAAGCGATTTTTACCACTTTCCGCGTAGCTAGAACCAAAACCTGTGGCGCACGCTGTGCGTGCGCCACAGGTTTTGGTTCTAGCTACTTAACTTAATACTGCCACTTTTATCTTTTGATGTATTGTTAACTCACTCAAAGTGATTTAGGATAAACGGCGCAAAGTGTCTGAAAATGTCTGATTTAAAAGATTGGATCTTGGTGGATATTAAACTGGGTATAAAAATATGGGTCAAGTAATCGCAACAGTCAATATGAAAGGTGGAGTAGGTAAAACCACCTTAACCGTAAATATTGCCACATGCCTAGCCAAAATCCACCGCAAAAAGGTTTTAGTTGTTGATTTAGATACTCAAATCAGTGCAACTCTGAGCATGATTTCACCCGCCGAATTTGCCAAATGCCGCAAAGAAAATCGCACACTTAGACATCTTGTAAGTCAAGCAATCACTCGTTATGGTGTGCATGTTGAAGATCCTGAAGAGAAAATATACCAAGTTAGAGATATTGTCATTCCCCATGTTTGTAAAGTCCAAGGCTTAGACCTTCTAGTGGGCGATATTGACCTATACGATGAGTTCCTAGTCTCAGAGATGCTCTATAACCGTTCTCTCCTCTACGAAGAAAAGCAAACCTTCCAACAGACATGGAGCAAATTTGAGCAGGGTTTAATCAGAGGTATTCTCGCTCCTGCAATTAAAAACTATGATTTCATCATTCTTGACTGCGCCCCCGGATATAACCTAATCACGCGCAGTAGTATTGTGGCAAGCGATTATTACCTCATGCCTGCAAGACCTGAACCCCTTTCTGTAGTCGGGATTCAACTATTAGAAAGACGCATTGAGAAACTCCGCGAAGTCTATAGAGATGACAAGTCTGTAAATATTCAACTATTAGGCATCATATTTAGTATGTCCGCAGGCTTTACCCTGAGCCGATATTACAATAAAGTCATGGATCGGGTAAGTAATGATTTTAGTAGTGCCAAGATTTTTAAAACTAAAATTCCCAATGATGTAAGTATTGCCAAAGCTGTGGATGATTTTGTTCCTGTGTCATTATCTAACCCCAACTCAGGTGGTGCAAAGGCTTTCGCAGAAGTATCCGCAGAACTTTTGAAAAAGTTAGATATCTCTCTCGGCATGAAGGAGCAAACTTCAAGATTGAGTTTGGTTGATTTGGAATAATTTAGTTGCGATTGCGATGACAATCACTTTAACTGTAAGAGATTTTAATAATCGGGTTAAGGCAAACATAAAGACCAATGAAGTATTTTTTGTGTATGGATTGTTATGGCTAGATGAGCATGAAGCACGTCTTTACAGTTACTACGATGATTCTTATTTGCCAATATGCGATCCTGAAGCCTGTGAAATATTGCGATCGCACCTCTCCAATGAATACCTTGATGGC